>CAYTVP010000552.1:0-2382 GCA_964441675.1 uncultured Solibacteraceae bacterium
CGGCGCGGAACTCTGTGGGTTTGTACACGCGGCGGATTGTATTTCGCGAATCTCCCGGCAGCGAAGGTGGTGTTCGAGAAACAGGACTTACCGGACGGCGACCCAGGCGAAACGGTTTCAACCATCATCGAAGATCGTCAAGGGAGACTTTGGGCCGCCGGTACGCGAGGTTTGGCTCGCCGGGAAAACGGTGTGTGGCGGCGCTTCACCGAGAAAGATGGGCTGCCAACCATTGCGACCGGGTTCGTCGCCGAAGATCTGGACGGCAATATTTGGCTGGGATACCGCGACCGCACTGGTGTCTCAAAGATTACTGTCCATGGCGATCGCCTTTCCCTTCAAACGTATAACCAGCGCTCGGGCCTGCGCTCGGATCAGGCAATCTTTGTCCGTGTGGACCGCCGTGGATGGGTATGGTTCGGTACCGACCGTGGTGTCGACGTTTTCATGGATGGTCAGTGGCGCCATTACGGCCAGCAGGACGGGTTGATCTGGGACGACTGCAACACGGACGCTTTTTTTGAGGACGACGATGGAAGTGTATGGATCGGAACCAGCCGGGGCCTCGCTCATTTCACTGTTCGGGCGTTCGCAGAGCCGCTCGATGGTCCTCGGGTAGAGTTCACACGCGTTCAAATCGGCGACCATGTCATAGGGACATCTGGTTCCATCACGGAGCCGTATCGAAATCGTGTTCTATCCGCGCAACTCTCCGTGCTTACTTTTCTGGCGGAAGGAGATGTTCGTTGCCGCTACCGCCTGTTGGGGCTGGATGACGCATGGATTGAAACCAAGCAGCGGGATATTCGATTCCCGAACCTTCCACCGGGAAAGTTCGTGCTCGAAGCGGTTGGGCGCAGCGCCGCGGGAAAGTGGACCGCCGTTCCCGCGCGCGTAGCTTTCGAGATTCTGCCGCCCTGGTGGGCGACGTGGTGGTTCCGGGTTTTGATCTCGGTTTCAGCGGTTCTGATTGTGATTCAACTGATCCGGTGGCGTACAAGCCGGCTTCAGGAAGAACAGACTCGTCTCGAAGCCGCGGTGGAAGAACGCACCAGACAACTGCGCGTAGAGCAGGCCCGGATCGAACAACAAAACTGCGAGATCGAAAAGTTGCTGGACGAAGCACGGCAGGCCAACTTTCTGAAGGACGAGTTCCTGGCGAACATGAGCCACGAAATTCGTACACCGATGCACGGAATCATCGGCATGCTCAACCTGACAATGAGTACAGACCTGACCGCTGAACAGAAGGAATCTCTTTGTACCGTTCATTCCTGCGCTCAGTCTTTGCTCGGAATTCTGAACGATATTCTCGACTTCTCGAAGATCGAAGCCGGCAAGCTGGAGATCACAAACGCTCCATTTCGCGTTATCGATACTGTCCGGGAGGCTTGCTCGACGTTTCTTGCCAGCGCGCAAGAGAAAGGAATCCAGCTTTCCTGGGAGATGGGTGATGAAATCCCGGAATGGCTGGAGAGCGATGCCGGCCGGATTCGGCAAGTGCTGCTGAACTTGTTGGGGAACGCCTTGAAGTTCACTCAAGTCGGCGAGGTGTGCCTTTCCGCAAACGCCGTAGAGACCGATTCCGGTACGGTCGAGCTATGCTTCGCGGTTCGGGACACCGGGATTGGAATCCCTTCTGAATCCCAGGCGCTGATATTCGATGCTTTCCGCCAGGCCGATGGGTCGACGTCGCGGACATATGGCGGCACCGGTCTGGGACTGACCATCTCGTCGCGACTGGTGGAATTGATGGGAGGCAAACTACGGGTCGAAAGCCGGGTAGGGCGCGGGAGCACGTTCCACTTCGGGGTCCAGACACGCAGGGTAATCGTTCCCGGAGACTCGATATCGCTCCGGGATGCAATAGAGCAGCCGGCCGAGAGGACGCTCTACATCCTGCTGGCGGAAGACAACGTTGTGAATCAGCGGCTGGCAACGGCGCTCCTTCGCCGGCGGGGACATCGCTTCGTTCTCGTGAACAATGGCCGGCTCGCAGTGGAACGGTCTCAGTCGGAGCAATTCGACTTGATTCTGATGGACCTGCAGATGCCGGAGATGGACGGTTGGGAGGCCACCCGGCAAATTCGGGAACGCGAGCGAGGCGCCTCCGAGCATGTTCCGATCATTGCTCTCACCGCGCACGCGATGAGACATGTGCAGCAACAATGTCTTGCGGCGGGCATGGAGGCCGTTATCGTGAAACCTTTTGCCCCGGCGCATTTCTACGCGACGATCGAAGGAGCGGCGCGGCAGCGATTATTACCGCGCATGTAAATCCGGCCGCGCGCTCGCTCCGCAGGAGTCGGCTAGGACTCGCCTAATACGGCCTCTTGAAATGCCAATCGCACAGGCGAGCCATCGCTGTTACCCAGGTTCGAG
>CAYTVP010000553.1:0-2379 GCA_964441675.1 uncultured Solibacteraceae bacterium
TCCGATGATGAGCCCTCCCGGATTGGTCAAAGAAGACGGTCAGTTTCAGATCGAGAATGTTTCGCCGGGCAAATACCGCATTTCGGCAATGGGTGTACAGAATGGCTACTTGGCCGGTGCGCGCTACGGCGAGACGGATGTTTCAACAGAAGAATTCGAGATCGGGGATTCGCCTGCGCCGATCAAGATCATCCTTGCGCCTGGTGGAGGCTCCGTAGCGGGAACGGTTACGGATGAGGATAAGCCTGCTACCGGCACGGCCTTTCTCGTTCCGGCTGAGGTAGCGAAGCGAATGCAATCCGCTATCCGGATCATGCCGCTCGACCAGAACGGAGCATTCACAGCCAAGAACATCGCGCCGGGCGACTATCTGGCCTTTGCCTTTGTGGATGCCGATTACGGATTCTGGCAGGACGACGAGGAGATGAAGAAACTCGAAAGCAAAGGCAAGAAGGTTTCCGTCGCCAAGACCGGTACGGAGTCGATCACGTTGACCGTGATCAAGTGAGCATGTCCGCCGTCGCGTACTATTCCTGCCGGAGTGCTTCCGCGGGCTGAAGCATCGAAGCGCGGATCGCCGGGATCGCAACTGCAACCAAGGCTGCCGCAAGCAGGATGCTGAGCGACAGGACGATCGAGAACGGGTCGAGCGGCTTCATTTGGAATAGCTCTTTCTCAAGATACTTTGCTCCAAACCACACGATCGGAATGCCGATGAGCGTGCCGAGAATCGCCAGGGCGGCTCCTTCGCGAAAGACCATCAGGACCACATCGCGCGGCACAGCACCCAGCGCCAGCCGGATGCCGATCTCACCCCGGCGGCGCGCCGTGCGGTAGGCGATGACGCCGTAGAGTCCGATGACGGAGAGTGCGAGGGCAAGGATACCGAATCCCCCGCATAAAGTTGCGAACATGCGCTCGCGCTGCAGACCTTTACCGATCTGTTCGTCCATGGTGACCAAGTCGATCAAGGGCAGGTTGCGATCGATTTCGGCCATGGCCTGGCGGATGGCAGGAAGCATTGCTTGTGGAGGCTGGGACGTGCGCAGCACAACGGTGACTTCCTGCCGGGTCTTTCCGAGCGGCAGCCAGACGGCATAAGGGCGGTCCTTCATTGATGTCGGCGCAAAGACTGGAGCGATGCCTATGATCTCGAAGCTTTGGACCTCACGATCGCCGATAGAGAGGGTACGCCCCAGCACGGTCGGGCCGCCGAGCTTGGTGGCCAAATCTTCGCTGATCACGGCCACCTTGGCTTCACCGGCAATGTCGCCCCAGGCGATATTCCGGCCGGCAATCAGCCGCGGCGCATAGAGCGGCAGATACCCAGGAGTCATACCGTTCAGCGACACGTGGTATTTCTCGCCTTGTTTGTCCAGTCCAGCGGTCTCCCACCAACCGCCAATGTTCATTGGCCGGTAGGACGAGAGGCCGGCTCCCGTTACGCCAGGCGTCTCCTGAAACCGCTGTTCGAGATTGAAGTAGAACTGCTGGAGCCGGGATTCTCCATAACCCGAAGTTCCCGGGCGGATGCCGAAGAGAATCAGCCCGCGGCGGTTGAAGCCAGGATCGGCGGTTTGAATGGCAAGCAGATTTCGCGTGAAGACTACGGCTGCCATCACCAACGCGACAGACATCGCCATCTGGGCCAACACAAGCACGCGTCCAGCGTTCGATCGGGTTGGTGACATGCCTTTGCTGCCGGATGCTTCCTTCAGCCAGGACGTACCGGAAAGCCGCGAGCCTTGCCAAGCCGGATAGAGACCGAAGAGAAGCAATGCCGCGACAGTAGCCGCGCCCGCGGCAATTAGAATCCGATAGTCGAGATTCACCACGATGGGAAGGTTGTCCCGGCTGCCGAGAAACTCGCCCAAGAGATTGGCCGTCAAATAAGCTACGAGCAAGCTCGCCGTGCCGCCTAGCAGGGCCAGAAGCGCGCTCTCCGTCAGAAACTGGCGCATCAGCCGTGGACGGCTGCACCCCAGTGAAACTCGTGTTGCGATTTCCTTCTGTCGTGCGGCGGATCGCGCTAGTAAGAGGTTCGCGATGTTCGTACAGGCGATCACTAGCAAGAGTGCCACCAGGCCGCCGAGTACCAGTAAAGGATCGCGGAACTCGCGCCTCAAGAATCCCAAGCCGCGGCGGCCATCATCCAGCCGGATCTTTGGGGCTGTCGAAGGATCTTTGAGTTGAGGGGTCCACGTGGCGGGAAATACCGTAGCAAGCACTGGCTTGATCTGTTCGGTGCTCACGCCGTTAGCTCTGCGTGCGATCAGCTGGAAGGCCCAAGTTCGCGGATTATTGAATCTTGCGCGGATTCCCTTCTCTGCGTGGTGATGCAGCGGCGTGTAGATCTCGGTGGTGTCTCCCGGTACCAAG
>CAYTVP010000554.1:0-1725 GCA_964441675.1 uncultured Solibacteraceae bacterium
GCGTCGATCGTTCCGGGCGTGTTGAGCACGGTGACGCCGTGACGCGCAGCCAGCGTCCGCTCCTGGGATTGCGCGCCGAAGATTTCCTATTGTTCGAGAACGACCGGCCTCAGCCTATTCGGGGAGTATCGCGCGAGGAACTTCCGCTCGATCTGGTGATGATCTTCCACACGATTCCCCGAGAAGGGGATTCCGGACCTGAGCCAAGCGTCCCTCCCGACGCCATTGTGAGGATGGGTTCACGTCCGGAAAGGGATACTCTAGCCGAGTCGATGAAGGCGCGGCTGCTAAACGGCGCGGCCAATGTGTTGATACCCATGCGCCAGGAGGATCGCGTCGCCTTTCTCACCCACACTTCTCCTCCGCGCATCGAACTGCCGTTCACCAACGACCGCGATGCGATGGCGGCGGCGTTGCGCCGTATCGGCGAGTTGAAGCATAGCGTTGGATTCTCGGAGATTGTGACTGTAGAGTACGCGGTTCGCATGTTCCGCGAACTCGGTCCCGCGACTGGCCGCCGCCGCATTGTTTTGCGATTGGGAACGGTAATCGGGCACGGGCTCCCATTTGCGGACGAGCCCATAATTCACCGTCTCTTGCCGGAGAACATCATTTTCTCCAACATCGAGATCCTGTTGCCGGGCGGGGGCTTCAATCCCGGCTTCTACATCCCGGAGAATGCTCCGATCGGGTCTGGGTTTGGAAATAAGGAGCCTGACGGCCCGTTGTATCGCTTTAGCAACCCCAACCACATTGCCGCGACTACGGGCGGGGATTCAATTAAGTTCCTCGACCCCAAGGACCCGGAGGATCTCATTACGCGGCTCAGGCAGCGGTACATCCTTTGGTTTCGCCAGCCGGAAGGTCTCGAACCGGGCCAGCAACGCAGCATTTCCGTGGAGCTTTCGCCGGAGGTCCGCCAACTTTATCCCAACGCCGTGGTGCAGGCACGCTCGGGCTACGTAACGCGGTAAACGGATATATACTGTACGCAGAAATGAGACAGCTTGGACGAATTTTTCCGCTGTTTCTCGCCGCGAGCGCCCCGGCGTGGGCGCAGTGGCTGTTCGTGGAGCATAACGCTTGGCAGAATATCGCGCCCCCTCCCAAGAAGGCCGTCATCGCCGATATCACTGCCACATTGACAGATCGGACTCCGTGGGGGCCCTTTACGAACACTGAGACCGGAAGGTACTGGCGAAGCCGTAGCGGCAAAGTGCGGCAGGACTTCGGAGACGGCCTATCCAGGATCGTAGACTTGAGCGGTCCCGTGCGCTCCCGCGCCTACATAGATTACGACATCCGCCGTATCTGGGTGGAAGCGGGAAGTCTTGCGGACACGCGGCCGGGTAGAGACTCAACCGGCAGCGATTTCCGGTTCGGTTCCGTTTCCTCAAAACCCAAAAAATCCGGCCGGGATGTTCTGGAGGGCTTTAGAGTAACCATCCGCAAGGGAGAAGTGTTGTATCCGGTGCAGGGACCGTCCAAAGGCAGGCCAACAGGCGAGTCCTACGAAATCTGGACTGCCGACGATCTTGGAATCATCGTGCTGTTTAAGCTGACGTCCGGCACGACCGAATTCGTGCAGCGCTATCACAACATCCGTCTGGAGGAGCCTGACTCGTCTGTGTTTGAATTGCCCTCTGGATTTCGCATGGCCACGCGCTATCCCGATCCCTATCGCAGATGCATGCGTCTTGAGGAGGGCATCAGCGGGGAGCCTGG
>CAYTVP010000554.1:1735-2347 GCA_964441675.1 uncultured Solibacteraceae bacterium
CGTTACTGCTCCGGCCCATGACGACCCGTCGCCAGTTCTGGCTTGCCTTGTGCGGGGCAATGCGGCTCCTCCGCGCTCAGGGCGAACCTGAATTTATAGCGGACGTTCAGGACATTTCCGTCGATACCGCTGTCACACGCAACCAGCGGCCTCTCCGGGGCCTGCGCGCCGAAGACTTCGTTCTGCTGGACAACGGCCAACCTCAGCCCATCCGCGCGGTGACCAGCGAAGAACTGCCGCTCGACCTGGTAATGATCTTCCACACCTTTCCTCAAGAACCCGAGGCAAAGTCGAAAGCAGGACAGTTATTCGAGCAGGCGAAAGCGCGGTTGCTCAACGGCGCGGCTAATGTATTGCTCCTCACGCGTCCGGAAGATCGCGTTGCCTTCCTTACCCACACTTCGCCTCCTCGTATCGAGCTTCCATTTACTAACGACCGGGACGCGTTCGCGACGGCGCTCCGGCGCGTGGCATCGCTGGAGTACAACCCGGTGTTCTCCGAAGTGGTGACGTTTGAATACGCGGTGCGTATGTTGGCTGAATTGGGGCTTGATCGCGGACGTCGAAGACTCATCGTCCGGGTGGGAACCGCACCGGGGCAGGGGTTGCCTT
>CAYTVP010000555.1:0-2346 GCA_964441675.1 uncultured Solibacteraceae bacterium
CCAATGTTTGCGTCCGTTGCGGATCCGGGCATGCGGACGAAGATCTCGTTGTCCTGCGCCGCCGCTGGACCTGCCCGCAATGTGGCGCCAGGAACTTCTTCACGCGCTCGATATACTAGGGGCATGTCCGCGCTCGTCACGCTCGGAGCAGCGCCGGCCCTGGATGCCGGCCTGCTGACAGAGAAAGAGGAGAGACTCTTTGAAATTCTGCGTTCCTTGGAACGCGTGATTGTGGCGTATTCCGGCGGCACCGATTCTGCTTATCTGGCTTGGGCGGCCTCAAAGGCGCTTGGCGAAAATTCGGTGGCCATTACCGCCGATTCTGCGTCCATTCCGGAATCTCACAAGCGAGATGCAGTCCAATTCGCTCGCGAAGCCGGATTCCGTCATGAACTAGTCCCCACGCACGAGTTTGACAACCCAGCCTATGTCGCGAACAATCCGGATCGATGCTATCACTGCAAGGACGAACTGTTTCGCGTACTCGAACACGTCTGCCAAGAGCGGGGAATTGCCCACGTCGTCTACGGTGTGAACGTCGATGATCTGGGCGACTACCGTCCGGGCCAGCATGCGGCAAAGCTACACGAGGTGAGAGCGCCGCTGGTCGAGGCGGGATTGCGCAAGGCCGAGATCCGTGAGTTGTCGCGCCGGGCCGGATTGTCGGTGTGGGACCGTCCTGCCGCCGCCTGCCTGTCCAGCCGCATCCCTTATGGAACGCATGTCACCCGGGAGACCATAAAGACAGTGGAGAACGGAGAAGAAGCGGTAAAGGCCCTTGGATTCCGGCAATTCCGGGTTCGTTATCACGGAGAGATTGTCCGGCTCGAATTTGCGCCGGAGGAACTTTCCCGCGCCCTGAATCTGGAGATGGCAGGCAAGCTAACTGCGATCTTCAAGGCGCTCGGCTTCAAGTACGTCACGCTCGATCTCGAGGGCTATCGTCAAGGGTCGCTGAACGAGGTCTTGCCGGCCTCGCAGACAGCAAATTAGGCAGGTTGCCTCCAGACCGCTTTTTCTCCGCGCCGCAGCGCAAGGTTTGCCATATGGGCGGCGGAGGCTGAGCTGACGCCGGTTTCGGCAGGCGCTACCGGTTTGCGGCGCGTGCGAATCGATTCCAGCCAGTTCTCAATGTGCAGCCGTTCGCCGTTCGGCACTTCGTAGAAATCGGCGCCGCGCGGACCCTCGCCCAGAATCATTTCGACCGGCGCTGTCTTGCTGTTTTTCTCCGGGATAATCTCAAGCCGCCCGCGATCCAGATAGATGGTCGCGTCGCGTCCCATCAGCTCGATCATCTCACCGTTACGCGCATTGATGAACGTTCCTTCGAAGTACACCTGTAGATCCTTCTCGGGATACTTCAGAATGGTCTGCACGGTATCGGGCGTTTGCCAAAGGTCTTTGGTCGCGAACTGGTCGCCGATCGAATGCGCTTCCGCCGGATGATCGACGTCAAGAATCCAATGCACGATATCCACCTGGTGCACCATCAGGTCGGTAAAGATGCCGCCGCCGAAATCCCAGAACCAGCGCCAATTGCGAAACCGGTACTCATCAAAAGGCTGTGACGGCGCGCCTTTGAGGAACGCCTGCCAATCAACCGCCGCGGGAGCAATTCCATAATTCGGCCGCTGCCATCGTGGCGTATTTCGATTCCAGGTGAGGCGCGCCTTATGAACCTTTCCGATGCCGCCGCTCTGGACAATCTCCCGCGCGCGTTGATATTGCGGAGTGGATCGCTGCTGCATCCCTACCTGAACGATGCGGCCAGTCCGGTTTTGAGCGGCGATCACTGCCGGGCCTTCTTCCAGTTTGTGTGTCAGCGGCTTCTCGACATACACATCCTTGCCGGCTTCGCAGGCCGCGATCGTCAGCGGTACGTGCAGATGATCGGGTGTTGCGATCAGCACCGCGTCTATATCTTTTCGGTCGAGCAGCGCGCGGTAGTCTTTCGTAGTCCAGGTGCCTGCGCCCGCTTGTTTGGCGCCCTTTTCGAGATTCTGGTCCCAGATGTCGCAAACGGCGGTATACCGCAGGCCGCTCACGCCTTCGGAATTGCGCATCAGGTGCTGTGCCCGGCCTCCCGCACCGATGACGCCGACCCGCGTAGTTTCGTTCGCGGGATAGCCGAAGGCGGCCGAGCTTGCGACGAACAGGAAATCGCTGCGCTTCATGTGGTGTAGTCTATCCGACATGACCCGTCGGGAATGGATTGCGACAACCGCTTTGGCGGCCCAGGCTCAAACGCCGCCGAAGGTAACAAAACTCGTCCGCTACCAGGCGAACGGGAAAATCTCACATGGCGTACTCAGCCAGAACGGCGAGAGCATCGCCCCTATCGCCGGT
>CAYTVP010000556.1:0-2339 GCA_964441675.1 uncultured Solibacteraceae bacterium
GGCCCGGCAGGACTCGAACCTGCTACCCCCGACTTAGAAGGTCGGTGCTCTATCCAGATGAGCTACGGGCCCCCGTACCATTCTAGCGGTGAAACTTTTCGGACCCGGTCCGGTTCATATCGATAGTTCATCTATGGCACTCTGGTATAGGAGCTTTGAAATGTTTGCTGTGACCGTCATGTCTGCCGGGTTGTTTCTTGCGCAGGCTTCGGTACCTCAGGCCGCCGCGCCGCCAGGTGAAACGCCCCAGGAAGCATCTGCCGAAAGCGCGTTTCGCGTTGAGCCAGGAACGAAAATCCCGCTTAGCCTGATGAACACGGTCAGCACGAAAAACGCCGCCGAAGGGGATCGCGTTTATCTGGAAAGTATTTTTCCGATTATCGTCAACGGTCAGATCGTCATTCCAGTCGGATCGAACGTGGCAGGCACCGTAACCACCGTGAAGCGCGCCGGAAAAGTGAAAGGCCGCGCGGAATTGTTTGTCCGGTTCGATACGCTGATTCTGCCCAACGGCGTGATGCGAGACTTCCGTTCGCGCATGTCGAATATGGACGGATCGGCCGGCGGCAACCTGGATCGCAGCGAAGGCAAAGTGGAAGGCGAGGGGAACAAGGGCGGTGACGCCCGGGCAATCGGCGATGCTGCTTTATCCGGCGCCGTTCTAGGCGGGATCGCGGGTTCAGCGATGGGAAACACCGGAATGGGTATGGGTATCGGTACGGGTGCGGCTGCAGCCGCGGCCATGATTGGGATACTGGCCACCCGCGGCCCCGATGCTGTTCTTCCAAAGGGTACGACGGTGGAAATGCTGCTCGACCGGCAACTGGCTTTCTCGGACTCCGAAGTTGATTTCTCCAAAGTGACCCCGCAGCAGAGGCGTCCGATCATTACAGAGCCGGCTGCCTCGCGTCCGTCGGAGCGACCTGGCTGGCGCGCCGGTCGGCCCTTCTAACCCTGTATTTCTCCGCCACGCACGATACAATCGTGCCGTGAAATTCGCCAGCTTCCTTCTATCGCTCAGCTTGGCCTTGTCGATTAGCGGACAAGTTGTCTTTGAAGGCGCGCAGGGCGCAGGCAAGGGCAAGAAAATTGTTCTGGTAAGTGGGGACGAAGAATATCGCTCCGAAGAAGCCCTGCCACAACTCGCCCGCATCCTTTCGACACATCACGGATTCCACTGCACCGTCCTATTCGCTATCGACCCGCGCGACGGAACAGTGAACCCGGAGGTGCGCGACAACATTCCCGGCTTAAGTGCGCTTGAATCGGCAGACTTGATGGTTCTATTCACTCGCTTTCGCGACCTGCCGGATGACCAGATGAAGTACATCGAAGCGTATATCTCGGCGGGCAAACCGATACTGGCCATGCGCACGGCAACGCATGCATTTGCGCCGGAGAAATCGGCAACCTATAAAAGTTGGCACTGGAAGGCTCCGGACGGTGGGTTCGGCAGAAAGTATCTGGGCGAAACGTGGGTGGCCCACCATGGGGCTCACGGCAAGGAAAGTACTCGAGGGATATTCGCTCCCGGCAAGGCGGCAAGCCCCATCCTTCGTGGAATTCGCGATGGCGAAATCTGGGGCCCGACGGATGTCTACACGGCAAGACCGGCTCCCGGAAGCGACGTTTTGCTGCTGGGTCAGGTCTTGACCGGTATGCAAGAAACCGACCCACCCGTTGCCGGCGAAAAGAACAACCCTATGATGCCGGTTGCGTGGACCCGTTCGTATCAAGGCGATTCCGGCAAAACAGCGCGCGTTTTTACGACCACGATGGGATCTTCGCAGGATATGGCGAACGAGGGCTTTCGCCGCATGCTCGTGAACGCCGTCTACTGGACATCCGGCTTGGAAGGTAAGGCTCCCAAAAAGGCGAAGGTGGACCTGATCGGCGCCTTTGACCCATCGCCATTCAAGTTCGGCGGACATCGAAAGGGTCTGAAGCCCGGCGGGTTCTGAATCCCATGACGTTCCCCGCTCCTGTCCCGGAGATCCCCGTGGCCAACGTCAAAAAAGCGGCGGCTTACTATGTCAACGCGCTGGGCTTCACCTTCGATTGGGGGGACGACCAAGGAGGCATTGCAGGCATTTCTAGAGAGAACTGCAGATTGTTTATCACCAATCGCTCCTTCCGAGAGTCTTACGGCAATAAGGGCCCCGTCCTCTTCTGGCTCAATCTCGACAGCAAAGCTGAAGTGGATGAACTCTTCGCGCAGTGGAAGGGGGCCGGGGCGAGGATTGTTGCCGAACCTGCGGATAAACCGTGGAAGCTGCATGAGTTTACGGTCGCCGATCTGGATGGCAACCTGATTCGTGTCTTCTATGATTTCCGAGGCG
>CAYTVP010000557.1:0-2335 GCA_964441675.1 uncultured Solibacteraceae bacterium
ACCGGCGCCGCCGGTGAGAAGGATTGCCATTGCCGTTACTCCAAGGTAGCGGCACTGGCCACCTGAATGCTTACCAGGGCATCTGGCGCTTGGTGAGCAGCCGCCCCTTGTTCGCAACTTCCGCGCCCGCACCTGCCCCGATCATCACGCCTTCCTGAATCATCGCTTCGATATCGTTGGCGCGAACCGTATTGAGGAAAGCGATCTTGCTGGCCTTGCACGCTGCCAGTACCCGGCTTCGAGCCTTCGCCATCTCCGGGTGCAGTGTTTCATTGGCGCCGTGGCCATCCGGCAGGCGAAGAGACAATCCCATATCGCCCGGACCCCATTCCGCGAAACCGATGCCCGGCACAGCCGTGCTCTTCTCGGCGTTTTCTAATGCAAAGCGATCTTCGATCTTCAAGCCGAGCAGAAACTCTCCATCCGGATGAAGCGGCCACGGACCTGCCCGTTTCTTGTATTCCTGTCCCGAGATTCCCCAGATCTGTGCCGGCGAGCCTTGGCTGCCGTTGCCGAGCATACCCTCCGGAAGCCCCGGAACTTCTTTGGCGTCCGTGTAGCGGCACGCCGCCACATACAACTTAATCGCCTCCGGATCGCGCGCATGACACAACAGGATTCCATGTATTCCACATAGCAGCGCTTGTTGAACCACCCAAAAGTTTGCTTCCATGTGGGCGCGGCTGATACCCAACACGGGAAGGGTCGCTATTACGGCAGGAGTCCGATGCCCGCTCTTGGTTGGTCCGCCATCGTTCAGGCCGCGCATGAAATTTCGCAGGGCGCTGAAATCTAGCTGGCCGTGCTCCATTTCGTAGTTGATGTAGTCGGCCCATGTCTGGGCCATCTGCTTGCCTTCTTCGTAGCCGGCTCCGCCTCGAGCTCCTGTGTAGTAAATCGGCTGCTTTTGTTCCAGCAACTCGATCGCCTTGTTGATCCGTTTTGGCTTGTATCCGCTCGAACCACCGCTTTGCGCAGCGGCGGGGCTTGCTGCTGCCACGCCGGACAGAGATAGAAAGGTGCGTCGATTCATCAATTCCCTCGATGGGAGTTATATCACTTTGCGGGAGTCGCTGTGCTCAAATAAATCCCGTTGAACAACAATTTGAAAGTACCGTGCGGTTGCGCTCGAAATGCAACCTCCGAGCCCATCAGGTAAATCTTGCCTTCTCCGACAGGTGCTTCTACGACGGCGCTGCCTCCTTCGAGGTATTGCTGTCCCCATGCCCATCCGCTTTTCAGCGGTGTTTTCGAACCGAACCAGATCACCGACTTTGCTCCCTTGGCGGCCGCGTCCGGCTCCAGGCGGAACACTGGACTGTTGTTGAAGAAAAGGCTCATCTTCTCATCCATACCCCACGCGAGCGGATGGTTTGGATCAACATCCGCTTCGAGAACACTGCCGGGAACGTAATACTTATCTCGAGGCAGCGGCCGCTCGCGGCCATCTCGGGTTAGCTCCGTCAGAGCATTTTTAACTGGCAATCCGAGGTGGTAGGCGAGATTCGTGCTGGAACCGATCGTGACGATAGTTCCCCCCGATTCGACAAAGTTCTTGAGCTGCGGAATAGACTTCTCCTCACTCACGTTTCCCAACCGGGAGCGATACTCTGCCGGTATCTTGTCGATATCCGGTTCATCGAAGCTACCCGGCCCCTCTGCTCCTTCCATGGACCTCGGTTTGGGAATCGCCCCGCTGACAAACACGATTACGTCATATTTACTCCGCAGATTTCCTTGATCGAGCGTTTGCGGATAGACAACTTCGAAGGGAAACTCGAACTGTTCGAAGATCCAGCGGGTCCAGCCCGAAGGCATCGAGCCGCCGTAGCGATCCCACAATGCCACCCTCACCGGCGCCAGCTTTACCATTTCGCCCTTCGGTTTGCTGGCCACGGCGTAGGCATTGAATCCGAACTCGGCCGCTGTTTTTTCGAGGATGGCTTTCGCTTCGGCGCCCGGTGGTACGAAGATCGTGCCAGGCCCCATATGGGGAACTCCCGCAACGCCTTCCTTGATCCAGAACACCTGCTGGTTCGCCTTCAGCAGGCGATTGACCAGCACAAAACTGTCATTCGCCATGTGGCTGACCAGATAGCCGCCGCCCCCGGTTCCGGTGATTGCTCCCTTGGGCGCCCGCTCCAACGATCCATAGCGGACGCGTTCAAAAGTGCCCGCTACCGGATCGAGGTAACGATCGAACTTCACACCCATCTGGTATGCCAGCGTCCACCCGGCGGAATCGTATGGCGGGACCGGCGGACCGCCCTCGTACCGGAAATCGTTCGGATGGTCCTGCGGCTCGAACATATCGAGAACATGCGGCCGAAATGCC
>CAYTVP010000558.1:0-2326 GCA_964441675.1 uncultured Solibacteraceae bacterium
TGCGTGCGATCGGTTGTGACTCCTATTCCGCATCGATGCACAAATGGCCGATGGGTCCGCTCGAAGCCGGAGTGCTCTATATTCGGGCGGAACGGCAGAAGGGATTGTGGCCTTCGATTGTCACGGCCGGATGGTCAGACAAACTGGTGGGTGCGCGTAAGTTCGAGGTGTTCGGGCAGCGGGACGATCCGCGACTGGTTGCGATTGAAGCTTCTCTGGACTTTCTCAGCCTCATCGGTATCAAGCGAATCGAAGGACGAGTCGTTGAGCTGACGGGCCGCATGAAGCGACAGTTATCGGATATCCCCGGCGTCACGTTGAAGACGAATCTTGAGGCATCGCTTTCTCATGGCGTCGTGAGAGCAGATTTAAAGACCGGCAATCTAAAAAAGGCATACGACGCTCTTTGGACGCGGCACCGGATGGGGATCGCGGTGACGGAGTCGGGAGATGCGGCCGGGCTGCGCTTTTCGCCGCACATCTACAACACGATGGCCGAGATCGATCGGGCAGTGTCGGCGGTAAAGGAAGTCGCCGCTTAGCGCTCGCCGCCAGGACGCCTCATGGATTGGCCCCGGTAAGGGCAACGGGTCTCCCAGGCTGTCCAATCCATCGTCAGGCCGAGGCCGGGCGCCTGCGAGGGAGTAACGGTCCCTTTCCTGGGAGTGAAGTGCGTCCCGTGGGTAAGCTCGGTGAAGATGCTGTCGTTTACCGCGTCCCATTCCTGCAGAAAGAAGTTGCGAGCGCTGGACATGGCGTGAACCGAAGCGGCATGACCTACAGGACCGTACCACATATGCGGCGAGATCTCGACGCCGTATGTTTCCGCTAAGCTCGCGATGCGCCGGATCTCTGTGATCCCGCCGCAGTGGAGTACATCGGGCTGAATGATCCGCGCACCATTGTGGTCGAGCAAATGGCGGAAATCGTACCGGGTGAGCAAACCCTCTCCAGCCGCAACCGGAACAGGGGATGCGCGCGCTACCTCGGCGATGGCTTGAGGCGACTCGCGCAGCACCGGTTCCTCAATGAACAGGGGTCGAAAGGGGGCAACGGCACGGGCAAAATCGATTGCTGAACGGACCGTAAATGTCTCCCACATCTCGAGCGCGAAATCCAAACCGGCGCTCCGAACCGCTTCACACTCGCGCACCGCTTGCTCTAGCCGGTGACGCTCCGACTCTGCTCGCGGGACAACCCATTTGACGGCATTCCAGCCCTGCTCGATTGTCTTTGCTGCCAACTCCTTTAATGCTGCCGGTGAGCGGGAAGGCGCGCCTTGGCTCCAATGACTGTAGTAAACGCCAAGGGACTTCGCGCGTCCGGCACCGGCCAGACGCCAGCACGGCACATTCAGGCGCTTGCCTTCAAGATCCCAAAGCGCGATGTCCAGAGCAGCGAGCGCCGTCATCAGCACGCTTCCGTCGCGCCAGCGCGAAAGCTGGTAATAAGCCCTGTTCCAATGATCCTCTGTGCCGGAGGGATCAAGATCCTTGAGGTGCGGTTCCATCCATTGGATCGCTTGCTCGACAATGGCAGCGCGGCCGGGCAGCGATCCCTCGCCAATGCCGATAAGTCCGCTGTCGGTGATGACCTCGACGAAAAGAAGGTCGCGCCCGTTCAACGTAAACTTTCGCGTCTTCAAAGCGGTGATTTTGGGAGTCGGAGCAGCTTGTAACCGCGCCGTAAATGCCGCCATCGTAGTGAGCCAGAGCCGCCGCGTCATCATCCGATCACTACGTTACACTGAAGTGGATGACCCGGCGTTCTGCTCTTTCGCTGTTAGCCGCGCCAGCTTTTGCCGCCGATACGTCTGGCCCGAAGGCGCGCGTTCCCAGGCCGTCTCCGGAGCTTGCCATCGAAATGGTGGACGGCAAGACAATGCTGCTCAGCCAGTTTAAAGGCAAGGTAGTGCTGGTCGAATTTTTGCTGACAACCTGTCCCCATTGCCAGCGCGCATCGCAGGTCGTCCAGAAACTGTATCAGGAGTTCGGTCCGCAAGGCTTTCAACCGGTGGGCGTTGCCATCAATGATATGGCGAAGATGCTGATCCCGGAGTATGCAAAGAACTTCAGGTTGACTTTTCCGATCGGGTTCAGCCAGCGCGATCCTGTATACAATTACCTGGAGCATCCGCCGATGTTCCAGCTTTATATGCCGACAGTTGCGTTCCTGGATCGTAAGTTCCAAATTCGAGCGCAGCATTCGGGCACCGACCAGGAGTTCTATAAAGACGAAGAGCGGAATATGCGCTCTCAGATTCTGGCGCTTCTGGCAGAGGGCCGGCGCGCGGGTGCCGCAAAGAAGCCTCTTCCAAAGAACTAGT
>CAYTVP010000559.1:0-2320 GCA_964441675.1 uncultured Solibacteraceae bacterium
CAGGCAGGCCTGAGCAAACGCTATTTCATGCCCAGCCTCACCGGCGTCGGTGGTTCGGGATGGATCGGCCAACCACAGATCCCAACCCAGCCTCGGGGATGCTTCATCTCCACTCAACCGGGCGGATGGAATTTCGGTCTTCAAAAGAATGAGCCGAAGCCGGAACGCCGCTGTGGCGCCCGCGAACATCCGAACGATATCCCCGAGTTCGCCCGCCGCACGGCCATCGGGGAGAAACGATCGAAAGGTTTCATACCCCAGCGGCCCGATACGGACTTCGAACCCGCTCTGCGCGTTCCAGACGGCATCGCCCAACACCGCGCCTTTTCCGACCTGATTGTGGATTCCCGGCGCGCCCAGGTAACAGCGGTCGCTGTCATCCAGCCGGTACCAAGCGCCTTGAAACTGAACGATCTCACACGGTACGTCGAAATAGTCCTGAAGAAGACCCCGAAGCGCGGAGGCGGAACGCGACCGCTGCGCGATCAGGCCGGCATAGTAGGCAAACGTCGAATCGGCGACTCGCAGCCGATTTCGAAGGCCCTCCGTGCCGTATCCGGCAATATCGAAAACACACTGGTAAATGCGGCCACCGGACTTCTGGCCAAGCTTCTGGTTAAGCTCCCGCCGCTCAAATGCAACCGGCATGCGGTGCTTCTCCCACGCCTTGTAGAAAAGGGAGATCCACCGGTGATTGAACAGATCGAAGAACGCAGCCATCGCCGTGTCTTTATGCAGTTCCCGCTGGATCATCCATTCGGTGTAATGAAATGGAAGAACGCCTTGGGTGCCCATCAAGCCCATAAATGAGACGGTCATTTCCGCTGGACTCTCGCCGCCGTTCTTGCGGATCTCATGGATCGCGCTGGCCGGGAACTCCAGCGTCACCCGGCTGCGGAAGCGAACTGCCTCATCCCGCGGTTTGAATGGACCTCCGGTGGGCTTACGGTCCGGAAACACGCGTTGAAGGATGCGAACCGCTTGAAAGAAATCGAACTCGTGGCCACACGTTGCGATTCTCTCCGCTAGAGAATTCTCTGCTCGCCGGCGAGTGCCGTCCATCGCTTGAGAACCTCCTTTCTTTGACGCGTGCGCGCGGTCAGTCTACTGAAGGAATTGATTGCGCTATAGAGTCCAAGGAATTTTTCCAGCACCGACGCAAACAGAAAAAGGCCCGCGCCGGCGTACTGCTCCTCGTCGAACTCAATCTCCACGTCCAAACCCCGGCAGAAAGCGACTCCTGCATCGAATGCAACGCGGCTCACCGATTGGCGGCTGCGCAGGTCCACAATTCCGCTGATTTGTTTCTCAATAGACAGAGTCTCTTCGCCAGCCGAAAAATCGTATAGGCGGAGAATCTCTTGCAGCGCGGCCAGACCACCGGAAACGATCGACAAGTGATTGATCGCCAGGTGAGAGATAAGCCGCCAATGTAGGCCTCCGGAAAGTGGCGGCCGCACGGTTGACGTGGGCTTTCGGACGAATCGCGTTCGAACCAGCGGTTGGTTTTCCGCCGCCACCTCGCCCCAATTGGCGGACCAGGGCAATATCCCCGCGCGGTCCCGATTCGTGCACGTCACCCTAGCGGAAAGGATCTCCGACGGTGGAAGCGACGGCTTCAGGTCGAGATCGACAAGGGAAAGATAGACGTCGGTGCCGCTATCGCCTTTGCGCGGCGAAGGACGCCTCCTCGTAAACCAGAAGCGGTTGTCAGGGCTCGCGTGAGCATCGTAGCGAGTTCCGTAGAGCGGCTGGTAGACTTCCGCCTGCTCCCCATACGGTGCTGTGGAGGCGACCTGGTTTACCGAGTGAACTTCGGTCGTCGATTGACGATGCTGGTCGGGCACGACGCGGTATTCGTAACGAGTGTGCGATAGACGGATCGGTTCGGCATCGCGCTCGAACAGATTCACCACGGGCGTGCAACCCAACTGAAAGCTATCCACTCCGATTGCCTGCTCGAGCCGCGCCCGGCGCTCAGGGCGTTCGACAGCGCCGATACAAAACAAAATTTCGCACGACGTTCCAAAATTTATCGCCGATAGCCGCTCCAGACCGCCCAGTTCCGCGAAAAGGAACTTATCCGGGAAGCTGAAGTATTCCTGCAACAAGCGATAGCCGCTGAAGCTGCGGCCGGAGTACGGCAGCACGGCCTCGGCTTCGGTCAGGCCTAGCGGCCGCAACGAAGAAGGTTGGAGAACGAGCGCATCTTGCGATCCTCTTTCCCCGCGAATCACGATCCGCGCCAGATTCGCGAACAACAGCTCGTAAATCAGACCCGCGGCTGAAACTTCGCCACCCAGACGAAAGGTCAAATTCG
>CAYTVP010000560.1:0-2311 GCA_964441675.1 uncultured Solibacteraceae bacterium
CGGTTCGCGTCGGCCCGCCACCGAAGTTCGAACATGTTCCAGGCAGCGCCTTTACCATCGACGTCGACCTGATTCTGCTGGCGATGGGTTTCACCGGCCCTGTGAAAAACGGGATGATCGAGCAACTTGGCGTGGAACTGGATTCCCGCGGCAACGTTGCCGCTCAAAATTACGCCACATCGGTGACGGGCGTTTTCGCGGCGGGCGACACACGCCGTGGCCAATCGCTGGTGGTCTGGGCGATCCGTGAGGGAAGGGAAGCGGCTGCGGCCGTCAACCAGTATCTCGCCGAGCGTTCTTCCATTGCCGCGGCGTAGCGCCGAATTCGCTGCTGAGCGTTCGCTCGTGAAGATCACCATCTCGAAGGAGAATTACCTCAAGACAATCGCGGAAGCCGAGTCTGAGGGAGAGACCGTTATTGCCGCCACGCTGGCGCGATGGCTGAATGTATCCGCGCCTGCCGTTGCGATGGCTGCTCGCCGCCTCCGCCGCGATGGGTTAATCCGTATTTCCGCGAACGGCCGTATTGCTCTCACGTCTTCTGGACGCGAGATCGCCGAGCAGTTGCTGGCCCGGCATCACCTCATCGAACGGATGCTGGCCGAAATCTTCGGCATGGACTGGTACAAGGTGCACGAAGAAGCCGAGCAGTTGGAGCATGCCGTCAGCGGAGATTTCGAGCGGCTGCTGCGCGAGCGCCTGGGCAGCGATGGCCTTTGCCCTCATGGAAATCCGTTCCCGCTTGAGACGCCCGCGCGCCGCCGCCGCCGGGGATTGGTACCTCTGAGCGAACTGCAGGAGGATCAGCCGGCGACCGTAGAGTCGGTGTTTGAACGCGATCCCAAGCTGCTTGAGTATCTGGACAGCCTCGGTGTGCGTCCCGGCGCTGACATCGTTCTATTGGCTCAAAACTACGACGACACGGTAACGTTAGCAGTAGAACGAAAGCGTCTGCCTCTGGGAAGGCGGGCCGCCGGGAAAATCTGGGTCAGGCCTGAACCAGCGTCGAAAAATACTCAATCGTCTGCTTGAGTCCCTCTTCGAGACGGACCTGCGGATGCCATCCCAACACTTCGTTGGCCCGCGAAATATTCGGACGCCGCCGCTTCGGATCGTCCTGCGGCAAGGGGCGGAACTCAATCGGTGAATTGCTGCCGGTGAGCTTCTTGATAATCTCGGCGAACTCCAACATGGACTTCTCGTCTGGATTGCCCAGATTCACCGGCTCCCGGAAGTCGGAATTGAGTAGCCGTATAAGACCCTCCACCAGGTCGCTGACATAGCAGAAGCTTCTTGTTTGCAGCCCGTCGCCAAATACGGTGAGGGGTTCACCCCGCAGCGCCTGGTCCAGAAATGCGGGTACCACCCGGCCGTCATTCAATTGCATGCGCGGCCCGTAGGTGTTGAAGATCCTTGCAATCGTGGTTCGCACGCCATGCACGCGGTGATATGCCATCGTCGCGGCCTCGGCGTAGCGTTTGGACTCGTCGTAGCAGGACCGTGGTCCCACCGGATTCACATTGCCCCAATACTCTTCCCGTTGCGGATGTACCAACGGATCGCCATAAACTTCACTGGTCGAGGCAATCAGGTACCGCGAGCCGTACTGTCTGGCGAGCTCGAGCATCGAATGCGTTGCGGCCGAGCCGCTCAACAGCGTCTCGATCGGGTGCGCCATATAGTCGACCGGGCTCGCCAGCGATGCGAGATGAAAGATGCCTTCGAGCTCCCCCACCTCGCCGAGATTCACCGTCCAATCCGGCCGGGAGATATCGGCCTCCACGAAGCGGAATGACGCGTCGGCTTTCAGGTGCGCAAGGTTGGCAGGAGATCCGGTGATAAAGTTGTCGACTGCCACTACCTCATTGCCGGCCGCGATCAACCGGTCGCACAGGTGTGACCCAATGAATCCGGCCGCGCCGGAGATCAGATAGCAAGACATCGTTTGGGTTAACTTCCATCTTAGACGGTTCGCAGAAATCGCGTGGTAGATTCGGACGTAATGACTAGCCTGGCGGTCTGGGAAAGACCGCTTCTCTTCCTCTTGATCGCGATCTCCCTGGGCTTGTTTTCCTGGCGATTCTCACGGGTCATCCGCCGCATTCTCGAATCCAAGAAAGACCAGCAGTTCACGATTCATCCCCTCTGGCGCCGGATCCGCGATTTCATCTGGGAGGTAATGCTGCAGGCGCGCGTCATCTCTCAGCGTCCCCTGGCCGGCATTACGCATGCGTTCGTATTCTGGGGATTCTGCGCGTTTGCCCTGGTCACGATCGACCATATTGCGCGGGGATTCGGCTGGCGTCCGCTC
>CAYTVP010000561.1:0-2311 GCA_964441675.1 uncultured Solibacteraceae bacterium
TTTCAGAGCGAACTGAGGCGCATTCCGCCCGGCCAATCAATCGCTGTCGGCACCGCAACCGACCCGTACCAACCGGCGGAACGCCGCTATTGCCTGACGCGCAGAATGTTGGAAGCGTTCGCCCAGGATTACGGGCGGCGGATCTTCATCATTTCCAAGTCGGACCTTGTTATCCGGGACGCCGACCTTTTTGTCGAAATCGGCCGCCGCAACCGGATACACGTCTCCATCACAGTCACGACGATGAATCGTGAGTTGGCCCGGCAACTGGAGCCTAAAGCGCCCCGCCCGGATCTTCGTATGGAAGCCGTACGGACCCTCGTTGAGGCAGGCGTATCCGCCGGCGTTTCCACCAGTCCGGTGGTCCCATTCCTCAGCGATAGTTATGCCTCGCTCGATGCCGTGGCCCAAGCGGCAAAAGCTGCCGGGGCCAGGCGCTGGCACGCAAGCTTACTGTTCCTGAAGCCTCCTACGCGGGAGGTTTTTCTCGCGTTCGCAGAGAAACAGTACCCGGACCTGTCCGATCAGTTCCGCAATATTTACGAAAGCACCGCATTCCTGAAGGGTGCATACGCCGATGCCATCTACCAGCGCGTGACGGCAATCCGCCGGGCTCGCGAGTTGAACGAGGGCCCTATGGACGATGGTGAAATCTATAATCCGCAGCTTCCTCTGTTCGCAGCTTAAACCTGATACTCTGTAACGCAAAGCACTTCGCTGCTATACTGCCGATCATGAGAAAGGTGCGCCCCCTCCACACGGCGGCGATCGACAACCTGCTGTTTATCCGCCAAACAATGGAGCGTTCTGCCGCGTTCACCGCTGTTCCCGGTTGGGCGGGCGTCGCCATGGGAATCAGCGCATTGGCCGCTGCCTGGGCGGCATCGCGAACCCCGGATCGCGAACTATGGCTCGCGATCTGGCTCGGCGAGGGGATGGTAGCGGTGCTGATTGGAGCGTTCGGCGTCATCGAGAAGGCAGGGCGTACGAGGGTCTCTTTGCGTTCAGCCGCCGCGCGCAAATTTCTCCTTGGCTTCGCGCCGCCACTGATCGCCGGCGCGCTGCTGACGGCAGCGTTGTGGCGAGCGGGACAGCAGGACTTGCTGCCAGGAGTATGGATCGCACTCTATGGCGCAGCAATCGTCTCGGGCGGCGCGTTTTCGGTGGAGATCATTCCGGTGATGGGTTCGGTATTTATGACGATCGGCGGGCTCGCGCTGTTTGCGCCTGCCGCTTGGGGCAATGCAATGCTTGCGGCGGCGTTCGGAGTGGTTCACATAGCGTTTGGAGTGTTGGTGGCAAGGAGATACCGTGGCTAAAAGTCAGGCGCTTCGCCGCACGCAGAATCCGGACACACCGGCTGTGGCAGTGGCAAACCCCCTGGAGCTGGATCGCGTCATTCACGAGCGCGTGCGGCTGGGCATAGTCAGCGCCCTTGCCGCCAACGAAGCGCTCACGTTCAACGACCTGAAGAGGCTGCTCGACCTCACTGACGGCAATCTTTCCGTACATGCACGGCGCCTCGAAGAAGTGGGTTATATTGCCTGCGCCAAGAGTTTCGAAGGCCGCATGCCGAAGACGGAGTACAAGCTGACCGCAACCGGACGGCGCGCACTGGAGAAGTACCTGCGCCACATGGAAGCGCTGATTCAGGCGATGCGGGGTCCCTCGGTATAATCACGGGGTACCATGACCCGGCGTTCTTTGTTCGCTCTTCCCTCGCTTATGGCAGCTCAAACATCGCAATCCGCGCCCGTGATTCTGGAGCTGCGGTATTTTTATCTCCGCAACACAACCGGCAACATGGTCGGCAAGTCGACGGATTATCTGAAGACGATCGATCTTCCGGCTTCGCAAAAGGCCGGAGCCTCGGGGATCGGATACTTTGCGTCGAATCTCGCGCCACGGGCGCCGTTTCTCCTTGCGTTGAGAAGCTGGCCAACGATGACCGCAATGGAACAAGGATGGGCAAAGCTGCCGCAGGATTCAGACGCCGACTATATTCGCTCGGAGCGGCAGGTTTTGCGCGCATTTGCCGGAATGCCGGCGGTCGCGGTCAAGGCCGCCGAAGCCCCGCGGACGTTTGAATTGCGCACATACGAGTCGCATACCCAGCAGTCGCTGCGGAAAAAGATAGGTATGTTCAACGACGGCGAGATCGCTATTTTCCGAAAAACCGGCCTCGACCCGGTGTTCTTCGGTGAGATGCTGGCGGGTCCGAATCAGCCCTGCCTGGTCTACATGCTGGCGTACGATAGCCTCTCAGCACGGGAAAAGAACTGGAATACCTTTATTGCCGATCCGGAATGGG
>CAYTVP010000562.1:0-2300 GCA_964441675.1 uncultured Solibacteraceae bacterium
AATCTATGTCCCGGCCGGCGAGCAGCCGGGTACCCATCGCGTGAAAAAACCTGGGCGAGACGACCAGCATTACCGCCTCGCGATTCTGGCCAGGACCGGGATTGAATCCGGGCGCGCTGATCGCTTCGGTCCAGCGCCCTCCGCCAAAGAGAGTTTCGCTCGACAGCGCAGCGGATAGAACCCCCGGCACAGTTGCCAGGTGTTCAAGCACCCGGCCGTAAAGGCGAGACGCTTCGATGCCCTTCGGTCCGCCCTCCGCCGTACCAACGGAGAGAATCAGCACGTTCTCCCGTTCGAAGCCGGGGTCAAGTTGCGCGAGGTTGTTCAGGCTTCGCGCAAACAATACCGCTACCGAGAGCAGTACGCAGGAGATCGCCACCTGGGCCACCACAAACAGGGCTCCCGATCGTGTTGCGTGCGGAGTATCGGTCCGCGAACTGAATCCGCCGTGAAATACCGGCGTGCGATCCGGCCTCGTTCCCGAGAGCGCCGGCGCGAGGCCGAAAATCAGCGCAATCACGCACGAAACCGTGAGAGTAAAGACGAGCATCCGTGGATCGATCGAGAAAGACATCTCCACTGCTCCCACGGCAGAAGCCAGAAAGCGCACGAGCGACTGTGCCGCGACAGGCGCAAGAACCAGTCCAAGCGCGCCACCGAGACCGGCAAGGACAAAGCTCTCGGTAAGCAGTTGCCGGATAAGACGGCCGCGACTGGCGCCGATCGAAAGCCGGATCACAATCTCGCGGCGACGCTTCGAAGCACGGACCATCAGCAGGTTCGCGACATTGACCGCAGCGCAGAGCAGCAGGAGCATCACGATGCCCATCGATACCCAAAGTGGCCTGGAGAACCGGCGGCGCAACATGTTCAGCCCGCCGCTCGCCGAGGTGAGTTCGAGTTGTACGGGCTCTTCAAATTTCAGTTCGGTGCTCCATTGGCGAGCGAGCAGTTGGACATTGGCAAGCGCCGCCTCTTCCGAAATGCCTGCCTGCCGCCGGGCGATCACGCGGAACATGAAAGCTACGGAGTTCTCAATGTAATGCCCTTCAAACCACGTGATCGGCAGCCAAACATCGATTGGTTGTCCGGCCATGACTCCGGTAAAACCGGAAGGGGCCACACCGACGATCGTGTACGGCTTCGTCCCAAGCATTACCGCGGTGCCAATGACACTGGGATCTCCGCGAAAGCGTTCCTGCCACAGACGGTAGCCGATTACCGCCGTGTTCGAGGTGGGCATGTCCTCCTCAGCGAATGCCCGGCCCATGATGGGGGTTGCGCCCAGCACATCGAAGTAGCCGGCCGATACGGGGGAGAATCGAACGTCGCCCAGTTCGTTCGCGCCGGCGCGCAGGCTGGCGCCGAAGTGACCGGCGGACAAAATCAACATACCCGAGAACACGTCGTTGTGCGCGCGAATGTATCTGTAAAGGGGATACGAGATGGATCTCCCGCCGATGCGGGTAATCTCGACGAGTTGCTGCGGCTCTCGAACCGGCAGCATGCGAAGCAGGACAGCATCGGCGAGACTGAAAATGGCCGTATTTGCGCCAATGCCAATCGCGAGTGACAAAACAGCGGTTAAAGTAAACCCGGGCGACTTCTTCAGTTGCCGGAAGGCGTACCGCAGGTCGCGCCCAAGATCCTCGATCCAGGTAACGCGTCGTGTATCCCGGCATGCGTCTTGAATCAGGGCAAAGGACCCGAACTCACGGCGTGCTTCCCTTTGGGCTTCGGATTCGCTCATGCCGCGGGCGATGTTTTCTTTTGTCAGTTGCTCGAGGTGGAGCGAAAGTTCTCGATCCAGATCGACGTCGGCGCGCTTGCGCAAGAAGAGCGAGGCGAGCCGATGTTTGAGAATTTTGACTCGACGCATAGGCCACTCAGGCGTTCTCAATCAGCAGCTGGACGGCTGAGGATAACCGTTCCCAGGATTTCAGTTCGCGGTCGAGTTGCTTGCGGCCTTCCCGCGTCAGTGCGTAGAATTTGGCGCTACGGCCAAGCTCGGATGCCTTCCATTCCGCTGTGATCCAACCCTGCTGCTCCAACCGATGCAGCGCGGGGTAAAGCGATCCCTGGCCGACCGAGAGGACATCGTTCGAAAGAATCTGGATACGCTTGGCGATGCCCCAGCCATGCAGCGGCTCGCGGGCTATCGTTTTCAGGATCATCAGATCCAGAGTTCCCTGGAGAAGATCGGTGGGTTTCGGCATATCGGTCGATACCTCGAATATCGACAATATTACCTCGACGTTCGACAATTGGCAATCAGATTTTGAAATGCGGTGCTACCCGGC
>CAYTVP010000563.1:0-2286 GCA_964441675.1 uncultured Solibacteraceae bacterium
GGGTCCAGCAGGCAAAATGCCCCAGCAATCCCCCAACGCACCAGCCGCTCCGCAAATCCCAGACGATTGCGTCGTCATTTCCGGTGTACAGGGCGATATCCTTGCCCTGCGCCGCCCGAACGACATCGAGTGTCTGGTAGCGGTTGAAGGGGGCGATCTTGATCGCCACGACATTCTCGATCTCGCAAATCTCCCGCCAGAATTGGTGCGGAAGCACCGCGCCGCCGACAGCAGGTTGAAGGTAGAAGCCGATTACCGGGAGCGTCCGGCTCACTTCGCGCACAAATTCAACACTGGTCGAACGTACCAGCGCGGCGTCGTAGCCCAACTTGGCTGCTAAGACGGCATCATCCGCCGAAACAACTCCGGCAACCGCCACACGATCGTCAGGAATCTCTTCGATCGCCAGTTCGAGCACCGGCTTCAGCAGGCCGGCTTCCCGTATAGCGAACTGCGTCGTATGAACTCCAACGGCAACACCGCTAGAACCGGCATCGATGTAGTAGCGGGTCAGCGCGCGCTGGCGGCGCTCGTCCAATTTCCGTTCACGGTTCAAGGCAAGCGGATGCGCCGGAATCGCGCCACCGCGCTTTAACAGGTCAATAGCGTCCATCGGTGATTTCGAAATGCGTGGGCTTTCCGTGCGTTGTTCCGCCCATGCCGATCCATTGTGCGGTGCGCTCGATCGCTTCCATCACGCCGACCTGGGGATATCCGAAAAGACGTACACAACGCGAAGCGTCGTTCAGGAGTGCGAGATCACCCTCTTGACCCTCAAAAGTCACTCGAACGCCGAAAAGCCTGGCGAACTGCTCTGCGGCCCAGCGCACGGACACGGTTTCCGGTCCGGTAACGTTTAGCGCACCTTCGACTCCGAATGCGCGAACCGCCACAGAGATCGCGTCCCGCTGCCAGATGCAATTGAATCGTCCCATACGAAGGTCCACCGGGCGGCGCTCAAATACCGCTTGTCCGATGTCGAGAAGCACGCCGTAGCGATACTCCACCGCGTAATTTAGACGGAAAAAACATGCTGAAACGCCGTAGAACTGAAAGGTACGTTCCCGGCCCAGGACAGTTTGCGCGTATTCGCCTTCCGGTGCCGGCGGCGTGTCCTCAGTTGCGCCGAAACGCGTCATCGGGTAGATGTTCCCGCTCGAAAACACAACAAACCGCGAGCGTGGATACCGCTCGCAAACCTTTGCAGGTAGGATCACGTTGCGAGCCCAGGTTTGTGCGGGGTTGGACTGCGTACCGAACTTGTGCCCCGCCAGAAAAAGAATATTGCCCGCATCCGGCAGTTCGCGCAGATCACGCTCGTCCGTCAGATCGGCTGGAACCACTTCGATCTCAAGTTCCCGCAGCCGGTCGGCGGCAGCGGCATCGCTAAAACGCGAAACCGCAATGATCCGTTTGGACGGGGCGGCGCGTTTAGCCAGCATTGCGAGCGTCGGTCCCATCTTTCCGCCGGCTCCAAGAACCATGACGTCGCCGTCCAGGCGGTTGAGCGCCTCGCGATCCTGGGCTGACGGTTCGCTGAGCAGACCTTCAATATCCGCTACATTGACTGCGCTACGCGTCATACGAGATCTTTGAGGATATCAAGGCACATCAGAAGCCGTAAGCCGAAGGAAGACCCTCGGAAATTCTCGCGCGGAGTTTTGCGAATGCACCGGGACGGATTCGGCTTCGTGAAACCCGAAATTGAGCTGGCCCACGTCGAGGGCGATATCTTCATTCCACCCGGCTCCGCGTTGAAGGCGATGCACGGAGATCGTGTGCTGGTGCGCGTGGAACGCCGCGGTGTGCGCGCCGAAGGCGACATTGTCAAGGTATTGAGTCGCGGAAATCCCACGGTGGTCGGTGAGTTTGTAGCCCGAAAGCGGATGAACTTTGTAAAGCCTCACGACCAACGGATTCAGCAATGGATTGAAATTCCCCAGGGGATGGAGCTTCCCTCCGGCGAGCACAATCGAGACCGCGTTGGCATCGAACCGAAGAGGTTCCAATTGACCCAGGATCTCGACGGCCAGGTCGTCAACGTGGAATTACTCGAGGAGGAAAGCTCCACGACCCATCCCGTTGGCCGCGTGATCGAAGTGCTGGGACATCCGGACGACTTCGGTGTGGACGTGGAGGTCATGATCCGGAAGCATCATCTGCCGCATGAATTTCCGGTGGACGTCCTCGAAGAAGCTGCGGAGGTTGCGCAGCCTGGCGAAGCGGAGTTCGCGGGGCGCGAGGATTTCCGGCCGTACGACATTGTCACGATTGACGGCGAAACGG
>CAYTVP010000564.1:0-2279 GCA_964441675.1 uncultured Solibacteraceae bacterium
GATCGATGGCGCCAGCTGGTCCAGAGCATCCTGCGCGATCTCGCCTTCGGTGGTATGCAGGTTGACCTCATACACAGCCAGACGGGCAGGCGGATTCGCGCGGCGAGCCACGTTATAGTTCTGGCGCATCGTGCCGGTACCCACCAGAAGCTGCGGCTCGGCCAACAGCGGCCCGAATAGATCCTCGATGGTTCGATACTGGTCGACCTTGGAATACAGATACGGAGCAACCGTCAGCGTGTCGTGCTGATCGCTGAACTTGAACTGTTCTTCGCTGCGCCCCGGCCAGGACGACTGCCCTCCCAGCACTAGGTTGAACTTACCCCGGTCGAAGCCTGCCGCTCCGCGTGCCGCCTGAAAAATCTGCGAGCCGCGCGCTCCGTAGAGCTCTGGCAGCTCGAGCGATGCGCCTTTGAATAAACCGTTCCAGGCTTCATTTCCGAACTCAAGATGGATTTGGGGGAATGACGCTGTCCACGGCTGCAGATGTCCCCGTGCCGCCCGCCGTCCCCCGTACAACGACTCACGGGAGCCCGCGAGATACTCGATCAGTTTCTGCATCTCGTCCTCGGAGAATGTGATCGGCACGACAATCCACGGCTCGGCGCCTGTTGCTTCTGCCAGCTCCAGGAATTCGTGGAGACCGAATCCGATATCTTCCTGCCGGTTTTTCCACGCAGAGTATCCCGGCCGCAGGCGCGCATCGGGAGGCGCAATCATGTTGTCGAGTGAATCGCCGAGGCCAGTGGCGCTGGACATATATCGTAGAACGCCAGGGCGGAGCGTCCGGAGCGTTCCCACAACTTCATCGCGAAATGCGGTTTGATTGGTGCCCCGACCCCCGGATCGCACAAGGCTGACGTCATCCAGGAGAACGTCGGAGCCCGAAACCGCGAACATTATCCGGACCGGTCCGGCCAGCGGCGCATCTTCGTGCGCGGCAAAGTCGAGCTGAAAGTTGTTCCAGCTCGAGTCGAGCGTCACCGTCCTGTCCAGGTAGGTGCGCACACCTGCGTGTATCCTCGCAACGCTGACAGCCACGGAACGGCGTCCACCGGCGCCCTTAGCTTTGAAGCTGAGCCGGTAGGTGCCACTCATGCGGACGAACGTATGGTTTTCGGTTGTGTCGAAGTAGGAGATCAGCCGTACTGATTGCGCGGTACTCGGAACGGCCAAGCGGATCGCCTGCTTTCCCGCTGTGCCGGGCGGCAGGTCGCTCCGCTCCGCCGATATCGAACCGCCGCTGCCCTCGGTCCACCAGCCGGCCTGCGGATCGCCAGGGAACGTTTTCCGGACAATGAGCGCATCATTTTTCCGGACGATCGCGCCGGAGCTGTTGAATTCAAGGATTGCTCCGGGACCGCGGCTCGTGGGCTGCGGTGCAGTCGATCGCAGAATCGTTCCCTTACGGCCGCTCGCAGGACCACTGATGACTTCAAATTCGGCACCATCCCAAAAACCGGCGGGCCATTGGGAGTATTGGTTGCCGTCCACGCAGCGATCGCTCGCTGACACCGAGCACAGCACGACGGACTGATACAGCATCCCTTCGAATCCGGGATTGCGGTGAATCAAATTCTTCAGCATCTGTCCGGAATCGAAGTAATTCTGGTCGCCGAGATTGATTCCGAACCGTTTCACGTTCGGCTGGGCGATGGTCCCGGTAATGTCGATTACGGTTGACCCGGGAGTTTGAGCCAGACTGACCACTGCGCAAAGACCGGCGAGCCTCAGGCAGCGTATCAAGAGTCGTTTTGGCATTCGGAAGATTCTCCTGGGGAACGCGTGGCGCATCAAAATGACGCCGCCTCTTTCGGCTCCCGCACTGGGCTGGTTTGTGTCCGCGCCGCGCGGGTGTAGATTGCCAACACCTGATCCACCTTGCGTTCCCAGTCAAAGTGCTCACGCACGCGGGATTGTCCGGCTGCGCCCATGCGGCGTCCCAGTGCCGGATCGCCCGCCAGCCGTTCCATCGCACGCCCGAACTCGGCAATCATTTGCGGACGCACGCGCGGATCAATCAAAATTCCGCATGTGTCGTCGAGGTAATCCCGCGGTCCACCCCAATTGGTGGCAATAACGGGAACTCCGAGCGCCATGGCTTCGAGCACCACCGCGCCGCCACACTCAAACAGGCTCGGAAGGACCAGCCCCTCAGACGCCAGAAGGAGTTCGCGGCAGCGATCCTGCGAGAGCAGGCCATGAAACCGTACCGCTCCTTCGAGATCGAGCGATCTGACAAGTTGTTCCAAGCGCTGCCGATCCGGCCCGTCGCCGGC
>CAYTVP010000565.1:0-2277 GCA_964441675.1 uncultured Solibacteraceae bacterium
GGCCCGGTAACGGCGGGGCCGTTCAACTGCAGACAACCGAGGACGCCTGATCCGTTGCGGGAGATCTCGGTGAGACAGCTCCGAACCACCCGGTCGCGCGCCATCGCAGCGAAGACGTCGCCGTTGAGCCGGTGCACCCGCACAAGCGCCGGTTCGTCGGGCGAGGGATTCCCGCGGATTAAGGCCAGATGAGAATGATCGTCAATAGCGCTGACATACGACACCGCGTGAAAATCGCCGAATTCATTTCGAAGCTCCGATTCGGCGATACGCCCGATAATACTTTCCGTTTGAAGCCGGTAACGGATCAGGTCGGCGACGGAAACGATCCGCATGCCGTGGTGGCCGGCAAACTCCCGCAGTTCGGGCATCCGGGCCATGGTCCCGTCGTCGTTCATAATTTCGCAGATAACGCCGCCGGGGCGCAATCCGGCGAGCCGCGCGAGATCTACCGCCGCTTCCGTTTGCCCGGCACGAACCAGCACGCCACCTTCGCGGGCACGCAGCGGGAACACATGTCCGGGACGGGCGAGATCGTCCGGGCCGGCATTCGGATGAATTGCGACCCGGATCGTATGCGCGCGATCCGAAGTGGAGATTCCCGTGGTCACTCCTTCCCGCGCATCGATCGATTCGGTGAAGTTCGTTCCGAACGTAGACGTGTTGCGCGGGGTCATCAGCGGCAGCGCGAGACGATCGCAAATCTGCGAATCGAGCGCGAGACAAATCAACCCGCGACCGTGTACGGCCATAAAATTGACGATCTCCGGAGTGACCAATTCGGCGGCGATTGTGAGATCGCCCTCGTTTTCGCGGTCTTCGTCGTCAACCACGATCAGCATCTTTCCTTGCTGAAAGAGTTCGACGGCTTCCGGAATGGAAGCTAAGGACATAGTACGATTCCAGTTTAACCGTGAGACGGAGAACAGGTTTTCGGACTCAGACCGCTTTGCTCGCGCTGCTGGCCGTTGCAGCGGTTGCATATCATCTGACTGCGTCATGGCAGGTGCTTCAAGCTGTGGTCTTCGAACGGCCGAGAATCGAGCAGCCGGTTCAAACACTCCCAGGCACCACCAGGGTGGCCACTCCTCATCCGAGCGCGCTCGAGGCAGGTATCGCGGCCGGAGATGAAATCGTGGCGGTGAATGACGAAATCTATGACGGCTCGAACGACCTTCGCAGGGCGGTGGAGCGGCTTACGCCCGGCTCGAATCTCAGGATTCGCTGGAGACGCGATGGTGTCGAAAGGGAATCCGCTATCTCACCCCATTATTTGGTGAGGCCGGCCGTAACGGGCGAGACGGCGGCGAAGCTGGTAGCTGTCGTCGTGAGTTTTCTCACGCCGATGTTCTGCCTTTTGGTGGGGTTCGGTGTCGCGATCATACGCCCGTATGATCACAAGGCGTGGATCGTCCTGCTGTTGATGTGGTCGTTCACCAACCTGGCCGGCGTGGCGAACTCGATTGTTACGCACGTCCCCAATTGGCTCGTTCCCCTCGTCGTGGTTTATCCGCCAATCGCCGCGGCGCTTTGGGGCGCGGGCATGCTGCTTTTTGGGTTCTACTTTCCAAGCCGGCTGCCATTCGATCGAAGACATCCCTGGGCCAAGTGGATCCTTCTGACACCGATGCTGGTGAACACGGTAAACCTCGCACTGCTGATGTATCGCGAGATGGAGAACACGTTTGCCTATCCCTGGCTCCCCGGCACATATGGCACGGCTTGGAGTGTTCAGTTTTGGCTGAACGCCGTCGCCGTCGGAATTTGCTTTTCCACGCTCGGGTGGCGTAGCCGCACCGAGAAGAACGCGGACGCGCGACGGAGGCTGCGGCTGATCTGGGCGGGGATGGCCGCATCGCTAGCGCCAACCTTTCTGATGGTCGTGGCAGCACAGCTCACCAAACACGACCCCTTTCGCGATTTTCCGGTGTGGGTTGTCCTACCGGCATTAGCATTCTTGTTCCTGTTTCCAGCAACGCTTTTCTATGTGATTGCCGTCGAGCGCGCCATGGATCTTCGCGTGGTGGTCCGGCAAGGGGTTCAGTACGCGCTGGCGCAGCGGGGTGTATTACTAGCGCAACTGATTCTCGGCGCACTGGTGGTATATCTGACGATCGGCGCTCTCTCCGATCCCACCGTGAATCGCCCCGGCCGCTTTCTGGCTGTTTTCGTGGCAGTCATCTTGATTGCCCTGGGGCGGCGTCTGGCGCAATGGCTGAGCGCGTCCATCGATAAGCGGTTCTTCCGGGAAGCTGTCAGTGCGGAACGGGTGCTGAC
>CAYTVP010000566.1:0-2273 GCA_964441675.1 uncultured Solibacteraceae bacterium
AGACCGACAGCGTCCCGCTGCTGCGAAGCAAGATAGGCAAGCGATGCTGCCAGGTACCGCGCATAGTCGAACTTGCGAATCTTGCGACCGTATCCCATCCCGATGCTCGCATCCAGAATCAGCGTTAGCTGGGTGTTGGTCTCCCCGCGATAGCGCTTGAGATACGCACGCTCGGTGCGGGCGTAGACGTTCCAGTCCACATGGCGCAGATCGTCCCCGGGTGAATACATCCGGTACTCGGCAAACTCCTGCGAGAATCCGAAGTCGGGCGAACGGTGGAGCCCGGCGATAAATCCATCGACCACAGTTTTCGCTACCAGGTCCAACCCGGAAATGGAAGCAAGGACGGCTGGGTCGAGGTAGCGCTGCAGCATGGTTACTCTTTCGGCGCGGGTTTCTCTTTCAGAACCTGCTTCAAGATATCGTCCGAGGTCAGGCGGTCCGACTCGGCTTGGAAGTTCAGAAGAATCCGGTGGCGCAGCACCGGGCGAACCAATTCCGCTATGTCGTCATAGGTGACGTAGTATCGCCTGTGCATTAAAGCTCGCGCCTTGGCGGCCAAAACGAGGAACTGCGCTCCGCGAACGCTGGCGCCGAAATTCACGTACTTCCTGACGATCTCGGGCGAGGAAGGATCGGTGGCTCGCGTAGCGCGCACCAGATCCACTGCATAACGGGCAACGGAATCAGAGATCGGCACCAACCGCACCAGCTGCTGGAATCCCAGGATCTCTTCGGCGTTTGTGACGGCATCGGGTGTTTCCGAAGCGTTCGTCGTGGTCAGGTTGACCACCTTCAGCTCATCGTCGGCAGGCAGATAATCGAGCAGCGTATTGAACAGGAACCGGTCCAGCTGCGCTTCGGGCAGCGGATAGGTGCCTTCGAGCTCGATCGGGTTCTGTGTTGCGAGCACAAAGAAAGGCTCAGGCAAACGGTAATGATTGCCGCGCACCGTACAAGACCGCTCCTGCATCGCTTCGAGCAGAGCCGATTGCGTCTTGGGCGGCGTGCGGTTAATTTCATCCGCCAGCAGGATGTTACCGAAGATCGGACCGGCGACAAACGTCCACGTACGGCGTCCCGTGGTCGGGTCTTCCTCGATGATATCCGTGCCGGTAATGTCGGACGGCATCAGGTCGGGTGTGAACTGGATCCGTTTGAAAACCAGGCCCAGTGTCTGCGCCAGGGTCCGCACCAGCAGCGTCTTGGCCGTTCCCGGGAGACCGGTAATCAGGCAATGGCCGCCCACGAACAACGCGATCTGTACCTGTTCCAGCACTTCGCTCTGGCCCACGATCACCCGCCGAACCTGCTGGACGATCTTCTCCTGGACCTCGTAAAAATGGTGGATTCGTTGTTCGATCTCGCTAGTCTCTAGTGTAGGCGTCAAGATTCATTCCTTTGCATTGGGAGTCAGCTCAAGAAGCATTTTCTGCGCAGGGCGGTAGCCGGGCGCCGCTTCGAGCGCCGCAAACAGCGCTTCGCGCGCGTTGTCGTTCTGTTTCGCCGAACGGTAGGCGCGCGCCAGTTCAAAATGGGCCGCGGCAGGATCGACGGGCTTTGAAGCGATCAGGGCACGGTATTCCCGAATGGCTCCCATGAAGTCGCCCTGATCGAGCAGCAGCGCGCCCAGGCGCCGGTGCAGTTCTTCATCCTGCGCGGGATAAATATAGGTCAAGCGGTTTAGAGTAGCCGCGGCGGCCTTTTTGTCCCCGGATTCTTCCTCCATCTGCGCCAAGGCTTTCAACAGGCGCGGATCGCGGCCGGCCGCGCGCGAATATCGTTTCAGCTCCGCCATCGCGGCGGCTTTATCGCCTTTTGCGATATGAGCTTCGTAGAGCATCTCGTACGGGCTGTGCCCTTCGACATACTCCGGGAAAACGTCTCGCAGCTTGGGTGCTTCGCGGAGGACAGTGTCCCAGTCTTTGGCACGATACGCTACGGCTACCACTTTCGCCTCTTTCTGCCATTCCGTGAACTTCGAGACGATTTTCTGATGGAGTCCTTCCACCCAGGGGAGAAACTGTTTGTCGAATTCCTCAGGCGAAATCCCCAGCCGCGTTTGAAACACTTCCGTGGTGGTCTTGCGATCGCCATAATCGCGCAGCATCTCGATCAGTTTCGGGTATCCCCACTTATCCGCGATGTACTGGCAGACCTTTCCGCCCTGAAAATAGCTGACCGTAACTTGCGCCGGATAGCTGGGCCGGATGAATCCGCGGTCCAGCTTGTCGACGGGCAATAGCTTCTTATCGCGGATGGCCATGATGGTC
>CAYTVP010000567.1:0-2273 GCA_964441675.1 uncultured Solibacteraceae bacterium
AAGGGCGAAACTCCGAAATAGTTACGTCACCTGCGTTCTTGGAATTATGGCCGGAACTATTTATCGGAATGTTGGCTGCGTGTAAATTTCGGCTCTGCTATACTCATGCCCGCCCATCATTCGAGAGGTGATCATGACCGCCTCAGTTCTCTTTACAGCCTTCGTTTGTTTTCTATGTCCGCTGCATATGGCCGCGCAAGCTTATAAGGCATTTGGATTCAATTTCAGTCCCTTTGTCGACGGTCAGGATCCCAATCAGAACCTGCCGATCGGAGCAGATCAGATACGGCAACGGATGTCGATAATCGCATCCAGAACACAATGGGTGCGCACTTTCGGCTGCCTGAATGGTCTGGATGCGGCGGGAGGAATTGCCCGGGAAATGGGCTTGCAGGTTGCCATCGGGATCTGGATTTCCGGCAATCTTGCGGCAAACGATCAGGAGATTCAGTGCGGAATAAATCAGGCTCTCACCGGGCATGCCGACATGCTGATAGTCGGGACGGAAGCTTTGCACCGAAAGGATGTATCTGCCCAGCAGCTAGTTGGCTACCTACAGCGAGTTAGGAACATGGTTCCTTCGGCGGTACGGGTAACAACCGCTGATACTTATAGCGCCCTCCTGGCGCATCCGGAGATCATTCAGAACTCCGACATAGTCCTCGGAAACTTCTATCCCTATTGGGAAAAATTGCCGCTAAGCAGCGCCGTCGGCGAACTCAATAGAGCCTACGATGAACTGATTGAGGCTGCGAGCGGCAAAGCGGTATGGGTTGCCGAGACTGGTTGGCCTTCGGCAGGAAGCGTTTATGGCAGTGCAGTCCCGTCACCGGCGAATGCCGCAGCCTACTTCGTTAACTTCGTCTCGTGGGCGCGAGACCGAAACGTGCCATACCTATATTTCAGCGCCTTTAATGAAAAATGGAAAATTCGTGAGGAAGGACTCCAAGGCGGCGCCTGGGGCGTTTGGGACGAATTCGGCAACCTGAAACCAGGGATGCAAGCCGTGTTCGACGGTGTAACCGTGCCAGACAACTGGACTGGACGTGAAATCATCGACGGTCCAGGTACACCATCCATTTCGATGACGTTCGTTGCGCCCTATAACGACCCTCGGCCAGTCCATGGCCGGGTCTCTCATATCAGGCCGGCCGATCATAAAATTGCTGCGTACATATGGATAGACGGGTTAGGTTGGTGGACCAAGCCCACTTACGACAGCCCATTAACGGCGATCCGTCCTAACGGAACATTTTCGGTAAGCATCGTTACAGGGGGAACCGACCGCCTTGCCAGCAAGGTGAGGGCCTATTTGCTGCCGAATGGCTACACTCCACCGAACGTTGGAGGTGGGTCATCGCTACCCTTGGAACTGGAACAGAAGGCTCTGGCGAAATCAGAAGTGAATCGTAGCGAGGACAGCCTTTGTGGCAAAATCGTCGAGTCTCAGTCGAGCGCTCCAGTATCCGATGTGGAGATCAGTCTTACCGGAAGCGGATCCACCTTAAATGCCCGCACGGTACATACCGGCGAGTATTGTTTCCCTAGCCTTACTGGCGGAGTCACGTACACCATTTCTGCATCGAAACAAAACTACGTCATCACGCCGGCATCTCGAATCATTACAAGCTTGGCCGGGCCAATAACTGCGGATTTTTCCGGGAATGCGCTTCCAGGCGTTCCTTCCGTGCCGAAACCTCCGAACGGCGCCACGATGATCGGCACAGCACCGACTCTTCAATGGACAACATCCGGCGCGGTGGCGTCGAATGATGTTCTGTTCGGATCCTTGAATCCGCCACCCTTTATTGCGAACACGACAAGCAACACCTATGAACCAGCACAACTGTCGGCAGGAACACGGTACTTCTGGCAGGTCATCTCCAAAAGTATCTTCGGCGCTACGGCTTCGCCCGTTTGGTCTTTTACGACAGCACCGTCAACTGGATCGCTCCGCGCGGCTGTTTTTCGTTCCGGCGTCTGGTTTATAGACTCGAACAACAACAAGCGCTGGGACGAGACGGATGCATCGAGTATTTTCTACTTCGGTCTTCCGGGTGATTTGCCGGTAATGGGCGACTGGAACGGTGACGGCACGATGAAGGTCGGTGTTTATCGCAACGGCGCCTGGTACGTAGACTGGAATGGAAATCGATTGTGGGATGCGGAAGATGCATCCAAAGTCTTCTACTTTGGGCTTCAGGGCGACTTGCCAGTGATGGGCGACTGGAACGGTGACGGCACGATGAAGGTCGGTGTTTATCGCAACGGCG
>CAYTVP010000568.1:0-2248 GCA_964441675.1 uncultured Solibacteraceae bacterium
GGAAGAAACTGCGGCAGGAACAATTTCTTCTGCCGGAGTGGCGGCACTTTCTGAACAATGGAAGCCTGGGCGTGACACCCAAGCCGGTCTATCATGCCGTCACCAGCTACATGGAGCGCGCGGCGGGTCTTCTGATGGACGAGTACCCTCGCTGGGGCTATGAACTGCTCGAGCCGGAGCGTCAGACGATGGCTGAGTTTGTTGGCTGCAAGAAGGAAGAGCTTGCCTTAATGCACAACGCCACGGAGGCGATTTCGACGGTGGCTGCGAGAGTGGACCTGAAGGCCGGCGATGAAGTTCTCCTCACTGACCAGGAGCATCCCTCCGGACGCGGCGGCTGGTACCTGCGTGCCAAACGCAGCGGCATCACCGTTCGAGAAGTGAAGATTCCGGTACCGCCAAAGAATCCGGAACAACTGGCCGATGTCATGATCTCAGCGATCGGACCGAAGACGCGAATGATCAGCTTTTCCGGCATTCTTTCGGCGCTCGGCTTCCTGATGCCGATTCGCGAAATCTGCACGCATGCGCGGTCGAAGGGAATTTTGACGCTGGTGGACGGCGCCCACATGCATGGTCAGGTCCCGGTGAAAATCTCAGACCTGAACTGCGACTTCTTCGTCGGCAGCCCGCACAAATGGTTGTTTGCGCCGGCCGGGTGCGGGCTCCTTTATGTGCGCGAGGAAGCGCAGAGTCGAATTCTGCCGACCATCGTGACGGGCAATTGGGACGATCCGAAAATCGGCGTAGCGCGATTTCAGATGATGGGGACGAACAATCGCGCCATTTTCGAAGGCATGATGACCGGACTTAAGTTTCACCAGGAGATCGGCAGCGAACGTGTCTTCGGCCGCATACATGAGCTGGCAAAGCAGGTATACGCTAAGGCGTCGGAGGTGCCGTACCTCGAGATGCTCTCGCCTGCCGACGACCGGATGTGGGGCGGCCTGGTGGCCTTCCAGATCAAGAAAGACACCAAGAATTTGTGGCCGAAGTTGAAAGAAAAGAAGATCTGGACCACCGGAGGCGACCGCATGCGTGTTTCAACACATGTACACACCCGGCCCGAGGATATCGATATCTTTTTCTCGACCGTCCGCGAAGTGCTCGGTTAACAGACGCCGGGTGGGAATCCGTCTCTCTTGACGAAGCCTCTCGTTTGAGGATTTCGGAAAAGGAGATTCGGCATGACGTTATCCATATTGCGGAACGGGTTCCTGTCTACCGCATTCTGCGTCGTACTCACGGCGGGCGGACTGCGCCTGGAGGTGGGCAGCGCGAACGCCAATTCGGAAGCGAAGGCACTCGGCGCGAGTTTGGTTGCCCGAGTTGTGGCGTGCAAGAACCCGGCTGTCTCCACGGTTCGGGCGAATCTCGTCCGATTCGAGAAGGGCGGGATTGTCCGCACTCCGCTGAAGGTGGTTCAACTCGCGAATCCTGAATTTTTTGCCGTGATCGGAGCGACGGGTAGTTCTTCGGCTCTCGAAATGACAGTGACCAACCCCGAATTCGGCGATTACCAGAATGGAGTCCTGCTGCGCGTGAATACCGGCGGAATCGAGTGGGGCAGCTTGAAGCAACTTTGGGGTAAAGCGGCCACGACGGAAGATCTGCGGGCTACGATCGGATCGTGAGCGCCGCAGGCGCATTCGAATGGAAGACCGCCGAAGGCCGTCTGGTGCGCGAAGCCACTGGAGGCAGCCGTGCGGCCTTTGGCGCCCTATACCAACACTACCGCCGGATGGTGCATGGAATTCTGCTGGCACATGTTTCATACACCGAGGCGGAGGATCTGCTCCAGGACGTGTTTCTGCAGGCCATGCAGAAGCTGCCGCGGCTTCGCGAAGAAGCTGCCTTCGGCTCCTGGCTGGCGGCGATCTCCCGCAATGCGGCTCTCGATTACCGCAGGGCCAGCCGTCCGGCGATTGAGATGACAGAAGGAAACGCCGGCGTTGTTGTTCCGGATGACGCGGCGTTTGTGCTGAACGCCATACGAGCGCTACCGGAAGCGTATTCCGAGACCTTGATGCTGCGGCTGGCCGAAGGAATGACGGGCCCGGAGATCGCGGCGCGGACAGGACTGACTCCGGATTCCGTACGAGTCAATCTTTGTCGAGGGATGAAGTTGCTGCGCGAGCGGCTGGAAGGACGAAATGCCTGACGATTATCTTTGGGATCGAACCGGCGCGCCGGATCCGGAGGTTGTGCGGCTGGAGAAGCTGCTGGCGTCCTATCGATGCCCTTCAAC
>CAYTVP010000569.1:0-1961 GCA_964441675.1 uncultured Solibacteraceae bacterium
GATCTGGTGGCGAACCTTGTCCGGAAACTTTACTATTTTGTCTTCAATGGAGGGGCAATAACGAGGTCCGATGCCCTCGATCTGCCCACTATAAAGGGGAGACTGTGGGATGCTGGATGCAATAATATCCCTTGTATTTTCATTAGTATAGGTGACGTGACAACAAATTTGATCTCGCTCGATCCGGTCGGTGAGGAACGAAAAGGGTGTGGGAACTGCGTCTCCAGACTGTTTCTCAAAACTGCCCCAGTCGATCGTCCGTCCATCCAGCCGGGGTGGTGTTCCCGTTTTAAGCCGCGTCCAGGCAAGACCGAGGGTTCGCAGAAAATTTCCAAGAAGATTGGAAGGCGCTTCGCCACTCCGCCCGCACTGGTGGCGGCTTTGGCCGATATGTGCCAATCCATTCAAGAACGTACCGGTGGTAACAATCACGGCACCAGAGAAAATCTCGCGGCCGTCCACCAAACGTACTCCCAGAACACGACGGACTCCCCCGGAATCCGCACCGAGCAACTCGGCCACTTCTGCTTGCAGGATTCGCAGATTCGGTTCCTTCTCGAGCGCCTCGCGCATCAGGACACGATATTGTTTCTTATCGCATTGCGCGCGCGGCGACCAAACCGCTGGCCCGCGGCTTGTGTTGAGGAGGCGAAACTGGATACCCGCCGCATCCGCGATCTCACCCATAACGCCTCCCAGGGCGTCGACCTCGCGAACCAGGTGGCCTTTCGCAATTCCACCAATCGCCGGGTTGCACGACATCTGGGCGATCAGATCGGCATTCATAGTGATAATCGCCGTTCGCAGACCCATTCGGGCACACGCGCGAGCAGCTTCGCACCCGGCGTGGCCTGCGCCGATTACAATTACGTCGTACTTCCGATGGGGGAGACTTTGCATAGAAAAGCGTGCTCCTTCTATCCTAACCGTGAGGATCGCTTTGAACGTTCTGGTAATTGGTAGTGGCGGGCGCGAGCACGCACTGATATGGAAGTTGACCCAAAGTCCTCTTGTGGACAAAGTATATGCCACGCCCGGCAATCCCGGCATCGCCGAGTTTGCGGAAATAGTCGAGACGACCGACTACGAACAGCTAGCAAAGGCCAAGGCGGTTGACTTAACTGTGGTGGGTCCGGAAGCCCCGCTCGTTGCGGGAGTAGTAGATAGATTTCGTGCAGCAGGACTTAGGATCGTCGGGCCGACTCAGGCGGCGGCGCGACTGGAAGGTTCTAAAATCTATGCCAAACAGTTCATGGATGAACACGGGATTCCGACGGCTCGATTTCAAGCCTTCGATGAGCCGGACAACGCAAAGCGTGCTCTCTCGCGGTTCGAGTATCCGATCGTCATCAAGGCGGATGGTCTTGCCGCCGGAAAGGGTGTAGTCATTGCCCGGACACGCGATGTGGCTGTGCAAACGATCGACGCGATGTTTGCCGGCCTATTGGTAGGCGAGGCCGGACGGAGAGTTCTGCTGGAAGATTTCTGTCCAGGGGAAGAAGTCAGCTTTATCGGTTTGAGCGACGGAAAGAACATAGTTCCCCTGGCCGCCACTCAGGATCATAAGGCGCTTTATGACGGTGACCATGGGCCAAACACCGGGGGAATGGGCGCCTATCGCGATCCAAGGCTTCTCGATTCGAAAACGACTGACGAACTTGTGGCTCGTGTATTGGCACCGGTTATCGAAGGAATGAGAATACAGAACACGCCATTCACCGGTTTCCTGTATGCGGGGCTGATGATGACTCCGATGGGGCCGCTAGTTCTTGAGTTCAATGTCAGACTGGGCGATCCCGAAACGCAGCCATTAATGCACGGCCTCGAAACAGATCTTGCAGAGGTGCTCCTGGCATCGACCGAAGGGCGGCTGGAAGACGTCCGTCTCCGCTGGAGGAAGGAACCATCGGTTTGCGTTGTAATGTGTGCCGCCGATTACCCGGGGAATCCGAGAAAGGGCG
>CAYTVP010000569.1:1988-2247 GCA_964441675.1 uncultured Solibacteraceae bacterium
TTGCTGCGGCTGAGGGCCTTGGCGCGAAAGTATTTCAGGCTGGCACGGCCATGTCCGGCGGCAAGCTGGTCACGAATGGCGGACGTGTCCTCGGAGTGACAGCCTCAGGGGCCGGCCTGCGGGAGGCGATCGGGAATACCTATTCCGCCGTCGGCAAAATCCAGTTTGAGGGAGCGCAGTTTCGCCGGGACATTGGGGCAAAGGGTCTCAAACGCTACAATCGGGAAGATAGCGGGGACGTAGCTCAGATGGATAGAGC
>CAYTVP010000570.1:0-2243 GCA_964441675.1 uncultured Solibacteraceae bacterium
CAGCATCCAGCACATCAACACTTCGCCGCCTTCGTACAGCGTGGGAAAGTCCATCAGACCCTTATCCAGATCCTTTAGCTGGCAGCCGGGTTCGGTGATCTCCTGGATGATGCTCTTCAATCTCCGGATCGCATTGTCGCGCCGGTCCCGGAGAGCATAGGCTTGATGGACGTTGACCATCGTGCCGCCCGCCAAGGCCACCTGCCGCTTCCGTTCCTGAAGCTGGATCTCCGCCTTCTGTAGCTCGTCCCGGATATCCTGCGCGTCCCGGATCTTTCGGTCCAGCCCCGGTATCAGCGACTCGGCTTCCTCAAGGGTAAAGTAGCGAGACACTCTCTCTACCTTGTCATGCTTTTAGCGCACCGGGTCAGGGTCGTCCGGCGGCCCAGGGGGTATTGGCCGCCGCGTCAGCGATTCGTGAGTCCGCTCGCGGAACTTAAACTTCATTCCGTGTGCCAGCGAAATGCTGTCTGAACCGAATCGCCGGCGGACGCGATCGACCGCGTTCAATGCCTTGCCGGTACGGGCGTCGTCAAACAGTCCGCCCTGCCCGGGCTCTTTTTTTAATCCGGAGATGCCAACCCCCAACAGCCGGATCGCGACGCCCCTTCGCCAGGTAAGGCGGAACATCTGCCGCGCAGCATCGGCAATGGCGCGATCCGCCGATGTTGGTCTGGGCAGCGTTTTGGCGCGGGTGAAAGTGGAAAAGTCGTGATATCGAAGCTTCAGATGCACGGTGCGTCCAAAGTAGCCTTCCGCCCGAAGCCGCTCCGCCACCATTTCCGCCAGCCGGTCAAGCGTACCTTCCAGTTTCTCAGCGTCCGTTACATCGGTACCGAACGTATGTTCGTGAGAGAGAGATTTCTGGTCGCCTCCGGCCGCGACTTCATTCTCAAACCATCCGCCGGCATCTTCGCCGCGCGCTTTTCCCGCGAGGGCGAGTCCCCATTTGCCAAACCGGGCGGCGAGAAAATCCTCGTCGAGCGCGGCGAGATCGCCGATACGCCGGATACCGAGCGTCTTTAAGTTCCGTTCCGTCACCTTTCCCACTCCCGGCATTTTGCGCACATCGAGCGGGGCCAAAAAATCGGCTTCTCCGCCGGGAAAAATCCACAACACTCCGTTCGGCTTCGCCTGGTCGGAAGCGATCTTCGATACCAGGCGCGTCCGGGAAGCTCCAATGGAGCAATTCAGCCCGGTTGCCTTGTGGATGGCGGCGTGTATTATATGTGCTGCTTTGAGCGGCGGACCGTGCAGGCGGCTGGTGCCGGTCATGTCCAGATAGGCTTCGTCGATGGACGCCATCTCGACAAGCGGCGTAAAGTGGTCGAGCACGCGGCGCACGTTATTCGATTGTTCGCGGTACCGATCGGGGTGTCCGTCAACGAAGATGGCCTGCGGGCAAAGCTGCGCTGCCGTGCGAAGCGGCATGGCGGAATGAACGCCGAATCGCCGCGCGGCGTACGAAGCAGCCGAAACGACACCGCGCTGATCCCGCTGTCCGCCGACCACCACAGGTTTGCCCCGGAGCGAGGGGTCGTACAACTCTTCCACGCTGACGAAGAACGCGTCCATATCGACGTGGAAGATGCTCTTCATAGTCTCCGGGCAGAGACGACGCGCGGGCGGCCCGCCAGATCGTTCCTTATCTCGAAATTACTCCACTCCGGACCGAAAAGCGGCCGCATATCGGCTCGCGAATCAATTTCTCCTACCAGCCAGGCGCCGCGAGGGGTCCCGCTTACGATCCGCCTCCAGGCGTCCAGGCCGTCCGGCCCTGAGTAGAGCGCAAGCGCAGGCTCCCATCGACCCACTTCGCGGGGCAGCGCATCGCCTTCTGGAATGTACGGCGGGTTGGTGACAACAAGCGCGGCGTGGCGCACCGCCGTCAGCAGGTCGCCGCGCCAGAAGGAGACATCGGCGCCCAGCCGGGCCGCGTTTCGACTCGCGATGACGGGCTCCGCAAGATCGACCGCTAGGATCCGGCGGCGCCATTCCAGGCTGAGCGTGACCGCAATACAGCCGCTGCCGGTGCCGATATCGACGATCGGACCCACGACCGGGCCAAGCTCGAGCGCGCGCTCGATGACGTGTTCGGTCTCCGGGCGCGGGATGAGCACGCCGGGCGCGACTTCGAATTCCCTGCCCCAGAACTCCTGCCGGCGGGTGATGTATTGCGTGGGCTTGCCGCCCAGACGCTCGTATAGCCAGCGTCCGTAGTGAATCCACCCCAGACGTGTCAG
>CAYTVP010000571.1:0-2228 GCA_964441675.1 uncultured Solibacteraceae bacterium
TGAAGGCGACCGTTACCGGCTCTCTCGAAGGAGAACTGGTGAAGGTGCACTCGATCGAGCTCGAATAGCCTTCCGGGCTTCCCGCCACGCCGGAAACACTTCCGGGTTTTCCAGCCATACCGTCATCCAGAGGATCATCTCCTCGCGTTCCGGACTGGCGTGCCGCCGGCTTGCCATGCGAGCGTGATCGCGTGCTTCGATGATTTCGCGACGCACCGGCTGCTGGTTGGACGGGTAGAGGTCGATCAGAGCGTGGAAACTACGATCGAACTCGTCGAACGATTCCTGCCGGACGCCGGCCACCAGCGGATGAAGCGGCAGACCGGCATTGCGTAGTAGCGTGCGAAGATACGACGGCGAGATACCGCCGGAAGCGTCTATAAACTCCTGAACTACGGCCGGATCGATCTGCTGGACGTTTCGCTCAAGGAGAAACTGTCGCAGAAGCGCCCGCTTTGTCGAGGATTCTTTGTTGGCCATTGCGGTATTCGAGCACTGCGCGATTGTGATCGCCGATGCTGCGGGAAAACACGTGGCGTCCGGACCCGTCGGGTTTCGCCACAAAGAAAAGGTAGTTCGTGTCGGCGGGATGGACCGCGGCGCGCAGCGATTCCATGCCTGGATTCGCGATCGGCCCAGGGGGCAGGCCGGTTCGCCGGTATGTGTTGTACGGGTGATCCCGCTCGAGATCCGAGCGGAAAATGGCACCGCGATACACGCCTTCAAGCAGTGCCGCATAGATTACGGTCGGATCGCAATCCATACGCATGCCGCTCCGGAGCCTGTTCCAATACACCGACGCAATCACGGGCCGTTCCTCCGGCACGCGCGCTTCTTTCTCTACCAGCGAGGCGAGCGTGAGGATTTCATTCTGATTCCCTGAGGCGCCCAACTCCGCCCAGGCCGCTTGAAAGCGCCGGCGCATGGCATCGGCAATCTGGCGCAGGGAAGTTCCCTTGGCAAATCGATAAGTTGCCGGAAATAACTTGCCCTCGTCCTGCCGGACTTCCGCGAGAAACTCGGCTACCGACCCAAATCCGGCTGCTCCCACTGCGCGGGAGATGTCGAAAATATTCGATCCTTCCGGCACCACGATCGCGTGCAGCAGCACGTCGCCCCGCGCAATCTTGTCGAGCACGGCATCGACCGAAAGCGGCTTGTCGAACTGATACTCACCGGCCTTCAGCACCGTGGAAGGCCGCAGGGCGCGAGCCAGAAGAAACCACTCCGCACGGTCGATCACACCTGCTTCCGCCAACCGGTCGGCCATGATCCGCGTCGGCGTTCCACGGGGAAACTCGACGATTGCGGCCCGGAACGAAGAGGGTGGAGTGTACAGCTTCCAGGCCACAAAGGCGGCGGCAGCAATGAGTAGGATCAAAAGCAGCTTTTTCACGTACCGCGCGCCTCCAGATAGCTTCGCAAAAGAATCACCGCCGCGACGCGATCAACCAGTTTGCGGCGCTTTTCAAACGGAACGCCTTCGGCAGCGAGGACTTCGTTCGCTTCCACAGTGGTGAGACGCTCATCCCAGAACTCCACCGGCAGCCCGCTGAGCCTGCCCAGCCGGCCGGCGAACACCCGGACACCTTCCGATGCCGCGCCGAGCGTCCCATCCATATTCCGGGGATCGCCGAATAAAAGCAGGCCCACCTCCCGCGCGCGGGCAATTTCCGCCAACTTCTCCAGATCCTCCCGCACGCGCGTCCGCTCGAACGTATCCAATCCTTGAGCGACGACGCCGGTCGGATCGCTAATGGCGAGCCCAATCCGCCTTTTTCCGTAATCGAATGCAAGGATTCGGGCCACCTTCTTCTATTCTAAAAGTTCGGGCACGCCCGCGACTAATGGTACACTCGCAAACAACGGTCGGGGTCAATCATCTCGATGTCTGCTCTCGCTGAACTCTTGCCCGGCCGGGCGCCCCGGCGCGGCTTTCCGCAGATCATCGCGCTTGCGGTTGTGATCGGATTGCTGCATTTCGGCAAGCTGTTTTTTGTCACGCTGATCAGCGCTGTAGTGCTCTCGTTCATTCTCGAGCCGGTAGTTGCGTTCTTCATGCGGCTGCGGCTGCCGCGTGGCGCCGCGAGCTTCGTTGCCTGCTCTCTGGCATTATTGTTCCTCTATATCGTGACCCTGGGCGCCTATACCCAGATTGCGGGGCTGTTGGAGGACCTGCCCACTTATACCAAACGCTTCAACGAAATCGGATCTTCCGCCATGCAGCG
>CAYTVP010000572.1:0-2216 GCA_964441675.1 uncultured Solibacteraceae bacterium
GTCAGCAAAACGCCTTGGCGGCTGGTACCCGGCGATGGCGCCGTAGAGTTGGAAACAGTCCCCTTGCGCCCTTTTGCCGCGCCGGAGATAAATTCATACGATGCTCCGTTCCAGAAGCCCGCGGGCCAGGAGGCGTACTCATTATCGTCGCGGCAGCTGGTGGTACTTACGAAACCGCACCGAAGTACCGATTGGTAGACCATGCCCTCAAAACCGGGATTCCGGAGAACAAGATTTTTAGTCATCTGTCCGGAGTCCCAGTACGTCTGGTCTCCCAAGTTAATACCTAAGCGTTTAATATCGGCTTGTTGAATAGTGTTTGTGATTTCGATGTTCGTTGTCTGGGCTGTTGCGGATGAAAACAAACTAACCGCGACCAGAACACAAGAGTGAGCGCGAACCGTATAAGTGCAGATACTACGGAAAACGGCACAGAGAGCCTTATCCATTTCTCCTCCATGAAGTAATGTTGGGCGGAAGGGAATGGTGTTACTGGAACTACATTCCGACTGGCGGGCGGGATATCTACCGTCAGACGCTTTACATTTGTAAGTTATTTATTTTTTAGCGTCTAACGGACGATAAGAATACTAATTTCAGATGGTAACTGATTTTCTATCTGATGCCGAGAAGAAATATACAAAAAGATGTTCTTCCCAAACGGCAATGCCCGGTGAGGATACGTTGCGAATTGCTTATCTGACCAGCCGGTATCCGGCCATATCGCACACTTTCATCTTTAGAGAAGTGCTGCGGCTGCGCGAACGGGGAATCGACGTTCGGGTAGCATCGATCAACGAACCGGATCGGCCCGCGGAAGATATGCCCATAGATGAAGCTAGCGAGTCCGAAAAAACGTTCTATGTCAAAAGGCAAGGGGCGTGGCGCGCGCTAATTACGACGGCAGTGGCTGTTGCTGTATCGCCGCTCGACGTTCTTAGAGGGCTTACTCTAGCGATCCAGCTCGCTGGAGCAGACATTCGCAGGATCGTATTGCATTTGTTTTACTTTGTGGAGGCGCTTCTTCTCATTGACTGGATGAAGAGGAATCGCCTCACTCACTTACATGTGCATTTTGCCACCGCGGTAGCCACGGTGGCGTTGCTGGCTGCCAGGATTTCGCGGACACCGTTCTCGATGACTGTGCACGGACCGGACGAGTTCTTCGATGTCAGCCGCTACTCGCTAAAGACCAAAGTAGAGGAAGCCGCGTTTATCTGTTGTATCGGCGAGTTTTGCAAAAGTCAGCTAATGAAGGAAGTCGATCCGCGATATTGGCCGAAGCTGGTTACAGTGCCGCTTGGAGTCGACCTGGAAGAGTTCGCGCCGCAAGATCATCCGGGCACGTTGCCCGAGTTTCGGATGCTGTGCGTCGGACGGTTGGTGCCTCAGAAGGGACAGCATATTCTCCTCGATGCCATGGCGCGGCTGGCCTCCATGGGGCGGCAGGCGCATCTCACGCTAGTAGGAGATGGTCCACACCGCGCAAGCTTAGAGCGTCTCGTTCACGAGCAGGGACTTGCCAATCGCGTGACATTTACCGGTCCGCAGAATCGCAACAGGGTTCGCGGCTATCTGGCGGAGTCGGACCTGTTTGTTCTTCCTAGTTTTGCCGAGGGCATTCCGGTGGCTCTGATGGAAGCCATGGCGATGGAAGTTCCTTGTATCAGTACCTATGTTGCCGGAATCCCGGAATTGATTCGCTCCGGATGCGATGGAGAACTCGTTCCCGCATCGGATGCGGATGCGCTCGCGGCCGCAATCGCGAGACTGATGGAAGATGATTCGCTCCGGCGCGAGATGGGCCGGAGTTCGCGGCGCCGGATCGGGGAAAAGTACAACCTGGAGAAGAACATCGGATTGCTGGCCGAAACATTCCGGGAGTGGATTCCGGCAGGGGGCGCCCAATGATGGCGCCGGGCATCGTGCAGCGTCACTCCGCGCCGGTAGCCTCCGATACGACCGACGTTTCCTGCGTGATCGTGTCGTTCAACACGCGCCGGATGCTGGCAAAGTGCCTGGATGCCGTTCTCGCGTCGGTTGCCGTTTCGCTTGATGTTTTTGTGGTCGATAACCAATCGAGCGACGGCTCCGCCGAGATGGTGCGTGCTGAGTACCCGGACGTACGGCTGTTCGAATCGGATGTGAACCTGGGTTTCGCTGGTGCGAACAACGTTGTGTTTCCGTATTGCCGCGGACGATATGTTCTGCTGCTG
>CAYTVP010000573.1:0-707 GCA_964441675.1 uncultured Solibacteraceae bacterium
CCGCCGGTTCCCCTCATGTATGCGACCGCAAACTCGTTGTATCCATCGCCATCGAAGTCGCCGACCGCCGTCGCGATGACATTGTCTATCGGCTGTGGCGCGTTGGACGGAATACTGGGGGCTTGTGGTAAGGAAAATTCATAATAATCGTAGCCCTCCAGGTCGCATCTGCTTATGTAGTCCGTGCCAGGGCGATCGAGACGCTGGGTCGTTACCAATGGGCTGGCCCCGTTGTTGTAATTCAGGACCGCCACATGGGGCACAAAATTTTCACAGTGTTGATTGGGAGAAGTGCTCGGTTCCGTCTCCATCCATGCCGTGACGATCTCGTCATGGTAGTTACCGTCGGAGTCATAAAGCCGGTCCAGATCCCCGGCGGAAGTTGCGAAGAAGTCCGTCCAGCCTTGTATTCTTTCGGGTAGATTACCGAGTAATACTGCTCCACTTCCGTCCCTGAAGCGGACAGCAAGTTTCGTTGCGCCGGATTCCCACCGTTGGACAATCGCGATGTCGTCCTTGTCCGGATGCGCAATGCGTCCGGCGATAGCCTGGATATTGACCGGATTGGCGCTGTTTGAGGTGTCAACAGGAATAGAAGGCGACCAAGGTAACTGGGAAATCACGGAAGGTGTGTCGTTCGAAAAATTGGCATCGAATGTGGCCACGGCAGTTTCCCACGGACTAGCCTTCGTTCCGGGACTCATTGT
>CAYTVP010000573.1:717-2169 GCA_964441675.1 uncultured Solibacteraceae bacterium
ATTTGTTGATCCCGAAAGAGCGTGAAGTTGGACGGGTTTCCCGCCGGATCGGCCGTGCCGGGACGTGTCTTGGTCTGACCTACGAGGGCGAGAGCTGAAACTGCAAGCAACACGGACCCACGCGTGATACGGAGTAACGGTACGGGTCGTTTCATCTGAATTCTCCTCCATGGCTAACTCCGGTCGGCGGCTTCAGGACAACTGAGGGATTCAAGCCCGCCGGTTCCCTGGTCGTAGTAGAAGGGGAGAAGAGAAGCGGGAAACTGATCAGCGGATGCGAGAATATTTTTCAGTGTTCATATGCCGCCCCTGGAACTGGCACGGAAAGAGATCGCTACATTGATGGCCGCATTCCGCGCCGGTGACAGCGCCTCCGGTGCGCGACTTGTCGAATTGTTTTACCCGGAGCTGAAGCGGTTGGCGGCGCGGCACTTGATGGGCGAACGAAAAGACCATAGCTGGCAGCCGACTTTGCTGGTCAATGAGCTGTATCTCGAATTGGTCCGGATCAGGGCGTTGCCTCCAAAGGACCGGGATCACCACGATGAGAAAGCTGCATTCTTTGCTTTGGCCGGCCAGATCATGCGGCGACTGTTGATCCATCACGCGCGGCCTCTCGCCAGCAAGGCACAGAAGATTCCCCTCTGGGACGAAATGAAGGCCGAAAGCGATAAGAGCGCTTTCGAAGTGGAGCATGTTCTTACGCGCCTCGGCGAGATCAAGCCGGCCATTCGGACGGTCGTTGAGCTGAAAGTGTTCGAAGGATTGACGGCCGAGGAGATTGCGGTTCACCTTGGGTGCGCCGCAGTGACTGTGAACCGCTATTGGCAGTTCGCGCGCCACTGGCTGCGCAAGGAGTGGAGTGAGGATGGCGGCTAGCGTAGGGTAAAATCCCGAGACGGAAGGAATCCTTGGCTCGCGGCTTCAGTGAAGAACGTTGGCGGACCATCCTGGAGTTATCGGAACAGGTGGCGGCACTCCCCGTCCATGAGCGCTCGGCGTATCTCATTGCCGCGGGCGTAGATCCCGAAGTTACCGGCGAAGTTCTGGAGTTGGCGGAAGAGTTTCACGAGGACGCGCCCGAAGATCGTTCGCCGGCCGATCGTGTTGGAACTCAGGTAGGCCGTTTCGTCATTACAGCCCTGCTCGGCAGCGGCGGGATGGGAGACGTGTACGCCGCCCGAGATACTGAACTGAACCGCCTCGTCGCGCTGAAGTTCCTCCGGCCCGAGGTACTCGGCTACGATTCGGGTTATCAAAGGTTCATCCGCGAGGCCCAGACGGCTTCCTCCTTAAACCATCCGAATATCGTCACTATCCACGAGATTGTTCGAACTGGACCCACAATCGCGATCGTGATGGAACTGGCGGAGGGCGTGTCTCTCCGCGTTCTTTGCGGCAATTCGCGCAACTCGATGAGCCGCGTATTCGACATCGGAGAACAGATCGCCT
>CAYTVP010000574.1:0-2163 GCA_964441675.1 uncultured Solibacteraceae bacterium
GCAATTGACGGATCTGCTGGCTCGCGATACTGCCCGGTATCTCGTTGCGGTGTGGAAGGGAAAAACGGAAGAGCCGGGGCTCGATACCGAGACGCTCCAACGCTGGAAGAAATATCTCGCCGACCGCGATAAGGAGCATCCTTACCTGAAGCCATGGTGGGACCTGTTGGACGCCAAGCCCGCCGAAGATCAAGTGGTGAAGGAAGCGGAACGCTACCAGGAATTCGTGCTGCAATTGCTCGCTGACGCCAGGGAGATTGACGACAAAAACTATGTGGCCTTTGGCGGGCGCAAGGGGCTGAAGGACGAAAGGACGCGGCAATACACGAACATCGTTTCCCTGCCAGTACTGAAGTTCTACCAGTGGCGGGAGTTGGCGCACGGTCCTTATGCCAGCGACGGATTTCGGGCGCCGGCGGGAGTGCTCTGGTACGGTTCGAAGGATAAGGAGATCGAGCGGTTCCTGGGAGGCATCGCCCGAAGCTATGTCGACAAGTTGCGAGCGGAGATGGCGGCGCTCGAAAAGGATCTGCCGCCGATCTATCCATTTCTGCACGTCATCTCTGATGTGGAAAAGCCCGCCGATATCAAAGTCGCGCTTCGCGGCGATCGCAAAACGCCCGGCGAATTGGCGCCGCGCGGATTTCTCCACGTTCTGTGTGATGAGGAGCCGGCCCATTTCGACCAGGGAAGCGGCCGTAAACAACTGGCCGAAGCAATTGCGTCCCCCACCAATCCTTTAACGGCGCGTGTGATGGTGAATCGGATCTGGCAGCACCATTTCGGCAAAGGTATTGTTCGCACACCATCGAACTTCGGCCGCATGGGGGAGCGTCCGACGCATCCAGAGTTACTCGACTATCTTGCCGCAAGATTTATCGAGAGCGGCTGGAGCATCAAGGCCATTCATCGCGAGATTCTGTTGTCCAATACTTATGGGCTCTCCACCGGAATCAGCCCCGATAGCGATCCCGATAACAAGCTGCTCTCGCATTTCAATCTCGTGCCGCGCCTGGATATGGAAGCGCTTCGCGACTCCGTATTGGCGGTCTCCGGCCAGCTCGACGCGACGATCGGCGGAGCATCCGGTGCAATCGGCGACGACAACCGGAGGCGTTCGCTGTATTTGACCGTCAGCCGTACCCGGCTCGACCCGAGTCTCGCCCTGTTCGACTTTCCCGATCCGAATATTTCCGCCGATGAGCGCCCCACTACTGCCGGACCTCTTCAGGGACTGTTCTGGCTGAACAGCAAGTTCGTGGGTCGTCAGGCGGAAGCCCTTGACAAGCGTCTGGCGAAGGATGCCGGACCTGGCGTGGGGCCGCGAATCGACCGCGCGTACAAGCTACTCTATGGCCGGCCTCCCGCGCCCGAGGAGGTCACGCTTGGATTAGAATTTATTTCAAGCGGCGAAAAAGCCTGGACGAAGTACCTGAGAACCTTGATGGGTGCTGCGGAGTTTTCGAGTGTCAATTAATCCAACATATGACCGGCGAAGTTTCCTTTCCCAGATCGGTGGCGGCTTCGCCCTGGCGGGCGCTCATAGCGTCCTGCAGGCGGAAACAAGCAAGACTCACCATCCGGCAAAGGCAAAGCACGTCATTTTTCTGTTCATGAATGGCGGGATGTCCCAGGTGGACACCTTCGACCCGAAGCCTTCGCTGATCAAGTACGACGGTCAACCGATGCCCGGTCCGAAGATCCGAACGGACCGCGCTAGCGGTACATTGATGCGTTCGCCGTGGGAGTTCCAAAAGCACGGGCAATCGGGAATCGAAGTCAGCGAGATTTTTCCGGAAATCGGTAAGCGAATTGACGACTTTTGCGTGATCCGCTCGATGTATACCGATAACGGAAATCACGGACCGTCGCTTCAGTTGATGAATTGCGGCCACCAGTTGCCTGGACGGCCATCCATGGGTTCGTGGATCACCTACGGGCTGGGCACCGATAACCAAAATTTGCCCGGCTACGTGGTTCTTTGTCCCGGCTTTCCGGTCATGGGATCGTCCCTCTGGTCCTCAGGCTACATGCCCACCGCCTACCAGGGCGTCCACATCAATATCAGCGATGGGGTGGTCGAGCCGGAAAAACTGATTCCCAATCTCCGCAATGGTGATCTCACGACGGACGATCAGAAACGCCAGCTCACCTTGCTGTCGA
>CAYTVP010000575.1:0-2132 GCA_964441675.1 uncultured Solibacteraceae bacterium
GCTGTGGCAGATCCGATTCCGCCTGCACCGCCGGCAATAAGATAGACCCCTCGGTAGCGCAATGGGGCAACGTCTCCGGTTGAAGTGGAAAGATCAACCGGCTCCAGCTTTCTGACATAACGGAGACCGTTTCGATGGGCAATCTCCGGAACGGGCTCCCCGCCGACCTCCGTGATTAACAAACGGAGAAGCCGATCCAGATTCTCACTGCCGCCTGTTGTGAAATCATTCGACCGAATGTCGATTGCTACCGCGCGGCAGTGTGGATATTCCTGTCCGACCACTTTTGCGAATCCAATCAGCGATCCGGCTGGCGAGTATGGCTTGTCGCCAGGAAGAATAGCGTTGACGTCATTTGTAATGATCTTGAGAGTAAGCGGTGCCCGCCCGCTATCCGTTCGCATTAACGCCTTGACCAGCCGGAACAGCGAGAAAACACCTAATTGTTGAGAACTTTCGAGATCCTCGACAGTGGCTGCCGCACTCGCCTGTAAGCCGCCGAAAAAGTAAATGGTAGAGACCGAGCCGATCTCCCGTAATACTCGGTCAAAATGCGAAAGCGATCGATGATCGATTTCCCACTGATGATCGGCACCGGCGCTAAACGAGCTTCCAAGCAGAACTTCATGGACTGTACCACTCTCAGACAACTGTCTAATTCCGTCCGAAAGGCCAAAATCTGTCGTGGAACGAACAACAAGAATCGTGCCTTCATCGGGCGTGGCTGTCGGCCGCGAATCAGCGGTGGCAACCCTCCAAATCGGCCGCAGCGTGGTACAGTCTCCTACTGTTTCCCGTTCTGGCGCTTTCCTGATCGGCCGTACCGTAAAATCGCGAACTTGGAGCAGTCCCCTGCCCTCCCGGTCTGTAAGTTGAATATTAAATCGGTAAGTACTCGCAGATAACCTTTCGTCCTTCACACGAGTGGCATAAGCAAACACCTTGCGCGGTAGTTCTCCCAGGATGCGCACTTCATCAACCGCGAACGGGAGCATAACGGAATCCGAGTTTTCTGTTTCATCCACAAGGAGGCCGAGAACCGACTGCAACGCAGCATCAAGAATACCTGGATGTAGCTTCCAGCGCGGGTCGCAGAACGTATCGTCGTCGATAGAAATTACTGCGATCGATTCGTCGGAGCCTGCGTGAATTGACTCGAGCGTACGGAAGCAAGAACCGTACTGGATTCCTCGAGACTCGAAGGCACGATAGATATCTGGTCCGTTGATTTGACGCTGACAACGTCGCATGATCGCAGCAAGATCCAGACTGTCGATCATGCTGGCATCCGTGCCACACTCCACCTCGCCCGTACAGTGCACTACCTCCGCGCCATCAGCGTCACTGCTAACGGAGAATCGGCACCCCGTTTCCTTGGGCGTGAGTTTTATTGACGCAACCGCGCCAGATTGATCGACCGGAAGCGGCCTTCGCCAAGCGATATTTCGAATCACTACGTTATTACCCGAGATGCGGACAGCGGCGGCGGCAGCACGCGCCATCTCGAGATATGCCACGCCAGGAAGGATCGTTTGGCCCTGAACGGCGTGACCCGCCAAAACCGGCTCGGTGCTTTGGAACGCCTTCTGGAACAGCGCTCCTGAAAGATCCGGCACGCTTTCGTCGAGTAAGGGATGAAGTGTCGTACTCCTGCGCCCGCCCGCAATCGTATTATTGGACGTCTCAATCCAACACTGCCGGCGCGCAAACGGATAGGTCGGCAAAGGAATACGCCTGGTCCGCCCTACATGGAGTTTGCCCCAATCAAGATCGCTACCCTCGACATAGGCTTGCCCCAGGAGCAAGAGCTTTTGCTTGAGTTCCGTTGAAGCTTGATCCGCGCTGTACTGGATGCTGTCCAGTACAGCCTCGGTGTCGGCCGCTGAGTTCTTGGATCGTTCACTCATCGTTGTTGGTCCGATTTGACCATCGGACGCAACTCCAGTGCTAAGGAATGAGTCGATCGAAGAAGCGAAATCAATGCAATCACTAAAGACGAAGGACGTACGCACACCAAAATGCGTTCTTCCAACATTCAGCGTGAAGGAAATGTCCTCGGCGTGGTGCCGAGGACCCTCGTCCTGCAACCATCGCAACAAGTCACGCAATCGTGCCTCGAGTGCCGTGCGCGT
>CAYTVP010000576.1:0-2122 GCA_964441675.1 uncultured Solibacteraceae bacterium
GCGTGCGTAGCCGGAGAAAGCACTATTGGTCAAGCCTCCAGCCCCGGCCACAGCAGTAAACGCAGCCAGCCTGGCCCAATTGACTTCGCCTTCGGGCACAACCCCAAACTTGAAAAAGCCGGACAAAATCTCGACCCACGTCTCCCAGCTGACGAAGAAGACGGTAATGACACACAAGTACCCGAGCACCAAAACCAGCTTGGCGGTCATGATACGTTCGAGCGCGTTGTACACCTTGCCGCCAAAGATCAAGGGCACAAACGCGGTCAGGAAGATCGCATACCCGAGCATTTTCACCAGCGCAGCATCGCCCGGACCCGGCAGATGGCCAAGAAATACCGCCGCCAGCGGTACGGCCGCGTTCGCGGACAGATACGGCCATACTCCGCCGATCTCAAACAGCAGGTAGAACATCGGCCAGAATGGCAATCCGGGCGGAAGACGGAAGAAGCCGACGAAGATGTTTTCCCCCGTATAGAGCGTGTACCGCATCACCGAAAGGTTGTAGGCGACCTGCACTAGGATCGCGAGTGTTGCCATCCACAACACCTGACCGCCGTATTGTGCCGTTACCAGCGGACCGAATAGCCACTCGCCGCCGCCGATGTTCGCGCCCACCATCACCAGGCCCGGGCCGATCAGCCCTCTCCAGTTGTGCCGGATCGAAGGCGGAGGCTCGGGCAGTGTGTCGCGCTGCCAGGCGGGGAACTGTTGGCCGGATTCCGGTTGTCTATTCATGGTCTGTCTGTTTGTTCGTTTTCTTCTCGAAGGCGGCGCAGGCAATCACAGGAAGCCGCGGATACTTGGGAAGCTGCCCGTTTTGAAATGAGGCGCGGCAAAGCCAGAAGGTCGACCCGCGGTCGGACCGGATGACCTGCGCGTGCTGGCAGCGTGCGCAAAGACCGGCAGTATCGTCAGGAGCCTGTTGAAACGGTTCGACGCGCAGCTCCTCTTTTAGGCCAACACTTTCTTGACGACATTACCGCGCACGCCTGTCAGCCGCGTATTCATTCCCCCATAGAAGTACGTCAGCTTGGTATGGTCGAGCCCCATCAGATGCAGAACTGTCGCATGCAGGTCGGAAACATGGCAGCGGTCTTCGATGGCGGCGAATCCAAGCTCATCGGTGGCGCCGATCGCCTGGCCGCCCTTCACACCGGCTCCCGCTACCCACATCGTGAAGCCGTGCCAGTTGTGATCGCGGCCGGGCTTGTCCACGCCCTCGCTTGTCGGCGTGCGTCCGAACTCGCCGCCCCAAACAAGGAGAGTTTCATCCCACAGCCCTGTGCGTTTCAGATCCGTCATCAGCGCGGCGATCGGTTGATCGGTTTCGCCGGCGTGCAGCTTGTGGTTGCCAATGCAGTCATTGTGTCCATCCCAGGTGTCCTCGATGTGACCGCCGCCGGAGTATAGCTGTATGAAGCGCACCCCTTTCTCAAGCAGGCGCCGGGTGATCAGGCATTTCCGTCCGAAATCGGCTGTACGCTTATCATTCATTCCGTACATCTCGCGCGTTTGTTCGCTCTCTTTTGCAAGATCGACCACTTCTGCCGCGGCGGTCTGCATCCGGTACGCCAATTCATAGGAAGCAACCCGCGCAGCAAGATCGGATTCCTCGAAATGCGACTTCAAATGCTCCTCGTTCAGCGACTTTAATAAATCGAGAGCGCTCCTCTGCGTCTCTCCGCTCACGCCGGGCGGAGTGGCAAGGTCCAACAGCGGCGCTCCGGTGCTGCGGAACAGCGTGCCTTGAAAGGCAGCCGGCATATAGCCCGCGGTCCAGTTCGACGGACCGCTGATCGGTCCTCCGCGCGGGTCGGTCATTACGACGAAGCTGGGAAGGCTCTCGTTCTCCGACCCAAGTCCATAACTCAGCCACGAGCCAAGCGACGGCTTGCCGATCACTACATTTCCGGTGTTCATCTGGAGACAGCCGGAGGCATGCGCGGCCGTATCCGTATACATGGACCGGATCACACAGAGGTCGTCAGCAAACTTCGATGTGTGCGGAAATAAACTGCTGATCTCAAGTCCGCTTTGGCCGTACCTGGCGAACTCAAACGGGGACTGCATCAGGTGGCCAACCGGCCGGTTGTTCGATCCGACTGCCAGCTTGCCCTGA
>CAYTVP010000577.1:0-2102 GCA_964441675.1 uncultured Solibacteraceae bacterium
GGCACCGTCAGTCAACTCGCGAAAGAGCAAGGCATCACCGTCGCATTCGAGACGGGGCAGGAGAGCGCCGCGTTATTGCGCCGCACGCGAGGGGGAACGCGTTTCCGTTCTCGGTCCTTCCGGCGAATGCTTCTACGTGCCGGGCCATGAGGATCAACCGCTGTTGCTTGTCGGGACAGGGACGGGCCTTGCGCCGTTGTACGGCATCGTCCGCGAGGCGCTGCGACAGAAACACCGGGGACCGATCCACCTGTTCCACGGCGCCCTGCACAGAGGCGGACTCTATCTGGTTGACGAACTACGCCGTCTTGTCGAGACGTACTCGCACTTTGCCTATACACCGGCTGTGCTCGATGGCACCGCGTCCGATGGCGTTGCCGTTGGCCCGATCGATCAAATCGTTCTGAAGCAGTTTCCGAAGCTCAGCGGATGGCGTGGTTTCGTATGTGGCGACCCGGCGCTGGTACAGTTGCTTAAGAAGAAGCTATTTTTATCCGGTATGGCATCTCGGGACATTTATGCTGACGCTTTTGTGCCGGCTGCTCAGACAACCTGAGTGTCCATCGTAGTAAAACGCAAGTGCAGTTAACGTTACATTCCGATTACGCTCTGCGTGTTCTGATCTACCTGGGTACGCATCGGGACAAACTGGTGACAACGCAGGAGATCAGTAGCGCATACGGCATTTCCAAGCACCACCTGGTACGTGTTGTCCAGACCCTCGCCGAGCATCAGTATGTACGGTTGCAGCCGGGCCGGTCGGGCGGTGTCAAGCTCGCGCGCGAGCCGCAGGAGATTCGATTGGGAGATGTGGTGCGGCGAGCTGAGCCGAGTATGCGCCTCGCCGAATGCTTTGACCGGGAAGCGAATCAATGTCCCATCGCTTCCGTCTGCGCCTTGAAGGGGATGTTAAGCGAGGCACTCGAAGCCTTTCTGGGCTCATTGAACCAATACACGCTTGCGGATATCCTTCTTCGCAGTGACGAGAGGAAATTGGCGACCGTGTTTATTCACGTAGCCGGACTGATGGATTCTCCCCTGCCTGTTCCCAATCGGAGCGCCACGGAGCAGCCACCGCGATAAACGAGCCCTTGTCCTAAGGGCCATTTTTCCGAACGAAAACCCCTTCTGAAACGGGTTCTATCCTTTGTCCGGATCGGATAGAATGCCCGCATGAATCGACGAAAGTTTCTGTCGTCCGCGGCCGGGCTTACTGCAGCTGGTTTCTGGTCTGAAGAAACGCTGGAGGCGTTGCCGCAAAATACCAACACCAGCTCCAAACCGTCTGACCTGAAGATTACCGACCTTCGCATTGCGACAGTCTCGCGTGCGCCCATGCTCTGCCATCTCATCCGGATCGATACGAATCAGGGGATCAGCGGATATGGGGAAGTTCGGGACGGCGCCAGCAAAAACTATGCGCTGATTCTCAAGAGCCGCCTGCTGGGCGAGAATCCGTGCAACGTCGATAAAGTTTTTCGCAAGATCAAACAGTTCGGATTCCACGCGCGTCAGGCCGGTGGAGTTTGCGGCGTGGAGATGGCGTTATGGGACCTTGCCGGAAAAGCCTATAACGTACCCGCGTTTCAAATGGTTGGCGGCCGGTTCCGGGATGAGGTGCGACTATACGCCGATACCGACATGTCGCCGGATCCGAAGGTTTTCGCGACGCGGTTGAAGGCCCGGCGCGATCAGGGTTTCACGTGGCTGAAGATGGATCTCGGGGTTGGTCTCGTCGAGAAAACGCCGGGAACGGTTACCAAACCCGTTGGCTCCTCCTCGCGGGACTTTCGCATGACGCCTCATATGTTCACGGGAATGGAGCTGACGGATAAGGGTATCGGAATGATGGCCGATTATGTCGCAACCGTGCGCGAAACCGTTGGAATGGATGTGCCGCTTGCGGCCGATCACTTCGGCCACATCGGCGTCAATAGTTGCATCCGGCTCGGCCGGGCACTTGAGAAGTACAACATGGCGTGGCTCGAAGACATGATCCCATGGCAGTACACAGAACTCTGGAAGAAGATCACCGATGCTATTGAAGTTCCGACGTTGACGGGCGAGGATATTTACCTGAAAGAGGATTTCATCAAGCTGGC
>CAYTVP010000578.1:0-2101 GCA_964441675.1 uncultured Solibacteraceae bacterium
TCTCACGGCAACAACTATGCCGGTCATTGGATAACGTTCTGGAATGACCTGCTGCGCAACGAGGATACTTTCGGAATCTATGGCGGCGAGCGGAAAACGATCACCCCCTGGCTCGAAGCCGCCTTGCGCGACAATCTGCCCTTCGACCAGTTTCTCGAGAAATTGCTGAATCCGGTTTCGCCAGACGACCCGCACGGCTTCACGATCGGCGTCAACTGGCGAGGCGATTCAAACGCCAGCCAGATGCCCTGGATTCAAGCGGCGCAGAATTCTGCGCAGGTGTTTCTCGGAGTGAATCTGAAGTGCAACTCCTGTCACGACAGTTTCATCTCGAAGTGGAAATTGAAGGATGCCTATTCGCTGGCAGCCTTCTTCTCGCCGGAGGGCAAGCTGGAGATGGTGCGCTGCGATGCTCCTACCGGCCAGACGGCGGAACCGGCATTTCTGTATCCGGAGCTCAATCGCCCGTCGGGCCCCAGTCTGCAGGAACGGCACACAGCCGTGGCGCAGATGTTTCTCGATAAGCGGAACGGCCGCACGCCGCGTACGATCGTGAATCGCGTGTGGGCGCGCTTGATGGGCCGCGGCATTGTCGAGCCAATAGATGAAATGGACGCCGAACCCTGGTCGCCCGAACTGCTGGACTCCCTGGCATCGGGCTTCGTGGCTCAAGGCTACGATCTGAGGAAGCTGATCGCCGACATCGTTCTCTCGGAGCCGTACCAGATGGCGAGCATCCCTCCGCAGGAGCAGCAGCCGGAAAAAGTTTATGTCTTCCGCGGACCCGCTGTTCGCCGTCTGACTGCCGAACAATTCGTGGATTCTGTCAGCGCCATTACGGGTGAGTGGCCGGTCCAGCGCCCGAAGACGGCGGAGCCTGCCCGTTATGTTCGCGAAGCCCATCGTGTGGCATCGCCGCTGACCAAGGCTCTCGGCCGCCCGATTCGCGATCAGGTTGTGACCGAGCGGGCAGTTGAAGCAACCACTTTGCAAATGCTCGAAATGGTGAATGGTCCGGAGCTCTATCAGATGATTGCCCGCGGGGCCCGGAAGATGCTCGACCAGGAAGCTCCAGCGCCGGCACCGCTATTCGATAGCGGCATCATGCGTGCCGCTACCAAGCCGGTAGCAGTCGATGTAGCGATCCCCGCCGGCAAACCGGTCTATCTCGTCGTGGCGGACGAAGGTTCCTACTCTCCCGATCAAACCAAAACCATTTGGGAGATCGATGGGCTGGGACGCATCGACAGCGGCGCGGTTTTCACCCGCCAGATTCCCGCAGACACACTAACGCGCGTACGTGGCACGGTGGTTGTCAATCCGGAATCGAACCAAAGCGATATTTCCCCTTCTGTCCGCTTCTTTGTGTTCGCGGAAAAGCCGAATCCGGAGCGTTTGATTCCAGTTCTCGAACAGACGCCGGTTCCGACACCGCGTGGTCCATTTACAACCGACCAGTTGATCGCACGTCTGTTCCGCCAGGCTCTCGGCCGCGCGGCAAACGATACGGAAGCGCGTCTGGTACGCGAAGCTCTCGGCCAAAAACCGGCGCCGGAAGCTCTAACCGATGTGCTCTGGTCAATTTCGATGATGCCGGAATTTCAGTTAATCCTATGAACCGTCGCGAATTCTTAGCTACTACCCTGGCGGCGGGCGCCCCTACGCTACAGGCCGCCGAAGAGAAGATCACGCCCACAGCCGACACATTGATCGTGCTGTGGATGGCGGGCGGCATGGCGCAGACAGAGACTTTCGATCCGAAGCGCTATACACCGTACGCTCCCAATACGCCGTCGAACAACGTGCTCAGCACGTTTAAACCGATCGACACCGTCGTCGACAATATCAAGATTTCCGAGGGACTCGAAAAGATCGCCGCCATCATGGATCGTGGCACCTTAATCCGCAGCTATCAGGCCGGCGATCTTGGCTTCATTCTCCATTCGCGCCATCAGTATCATTGGCATACCGGCTATGCGCCGCCGCAAACGGCGGCGATGCCGCATATCGGCGCGGCTATTTCCCGGACGCTCGGTCCGCGCAATCCAGACATGCCTGCTTTTATTGATATCGGGCAGGATCTCGAGATCGGCGCGGAGTC
>CAYTVP010000579.1:0-2090 GCA_964441675.1 uncultured Solibacteraceae bacterium
CGTTCACGTGCCGGAAGGGGCCATCCCGAAGGACGGTCCGTCGGCCGGGATCACGCTGGCTACCGCGATTGCCAGCGCGTTGACGAAGATTCCCGTTCGCGCCGATGTCGCTATGACGGGCGAGATTACTCTCCGTGGCCGGGTACTGGCCATAGGCGGCTTGAAGGAAAAGCTTCTGGCGGCGCACCGCCAGGGGATTTTTGAAGCGATTCTTCCGAAGGATAACGAGCGCGACCTTCCCGATGTGCCCGAGAATATTCGTAAGGATATGAAATTGCATCTCGTGGAGTCGATGGACGATGTGTTACGCGTCGCGTTCGAGCGTCTGCCGGAACCAACCGTCGCCCTCGAGGCCAAGCCGGAGATCGCAGGACGGGTTGCGGAGGAAATGCACGGCTCCGATGAGCTGCGGGCTTCTCCGGACGACCTGCGCCACTAGATTCCCTGGGAGGATTTGAAAACCGGGAAAGCCTGAGCGGGGAGAATGCCGATGACCAGTGTCCGCAGCCGCAGCGTTGAGTTTTTGCTGAGCGCGGGCTGGCCGGAGCAGTTCCCCGAGGGAGAAATATTTGAAGCGGCGTTTGCGGGCCGGTCAAATGTCGGAAAGTCGAGTTTGATCAACCGCCTGGTAGGGCAGGATAAGGTGGCGTTTACCAGTTCCTCGCCGGGCCGTACCCGCACGATCAACTTTTACCAAGTCGGGCCGGATGTTCGGCTGGTGGATCTTCCCGGATACGGATTCGCGGAAGGCCCGGTCGCCGAGAAGCAGGCGTGGAAGGCTTTGATTGAAGTCTACCTGCTCACCCGGCAGCAATTGCAGGTCGTGGTTCTTCTGCTCGATTCGCGCCGCGGTTGGATGCGGCAGGACCGCGAGATGAGGGAATGGCTTGAACATCACGGCAGATCCTACCTTGTAGTCGCTACCAAGGTCGACAAGCTTAATCAGAAAGAGTATCAACGCGGAATGAGGGCGATATGCGAAGAAATGCGCGAAGGCGCTCCGATTCCGTTCTCGGCCAGAGATGGCAGAGGAGTGAGGGAAATTTGGCAAGCAATCTTGAAGACACCAACCAGGCCGGCGTAACGGAAGTACCGAAGGAAACGGCTCCGGCGAAGGAGCCCAAGCCCGAGAAGGCGGAACGGGGCGAGAAAGCCGAACGGCGCAGCGCCGATCGTGGCGAGAAGGCGGAACGGGGCGAGCGTGCACCCGCCGCTGAGCGCAATTCCGAACGCAGCGCCGAACGGAACGAAGAAAAGCGCGCCTCCGCCCAGGAAAAGCGTGCCGGACAGGATACAAAAACGGAGGCCGCCGAGGCCGATGAGCCGGACAACGGCAGGCAACGATCGCAGAAAGGCGGCAGCCCGGCGGTATCCCAGGCGCCGCGAGCCGGCGATCGCCTGGATCTGGTGGCGCTTAAAGATATGCCGATCCCGCAGTTGAATCAGGTGGCCAAGGATATGGGCCTGGTTCAGACCGCCGGGCTGCGCAAGCAGGAGTTGATTTTCAAGATTCTGCAGACCCAGGCGGAGAAATCCGGCCTGATCTTCTCGCAGGGCGTATTGGAGTGTCTGCCCGATGGGTTTGGTTTTCTGCGTGCGCCGGAATATAACTATCTCCCCGGGCCTGACGACGTCTATGTCTCCCCCTCGCAGATCCGCAGGTTCGATCTGCGCACTGGAGATACCGTCAGCGGGCAAATCCGCCCGCCGAAGGAAGGCGAGCGATATTTCGCTCTCATCAAGGTTGACGCGATCAACTTCGAGCCGCCGGAAGAGGCGCGCAACAAGATCTTTTTCGACAACCTGACGCCCCTTTATCCCCAGGAGCGGCTGAAGCTCGAAACGACCAAGGAGAACTTCTCCGGCCGTGTGATGGATATGCTCACGCCGATCGGCAAGGGGCAGCGCGGTTTGATCGTGGCGCCCCCGCGCACCGGCAAAACCATGCTGCTGCAGTCGATCGCGAACTCCATTTCGACCAACCATCCTGAGGTGGCGCTGATTGTGCTGTTGATCGACGAGCGGCCGGAAGAGGTCACCGATATGCAGCGCTCCGTGAAGGGCGAAGTAATCAGCTCGACATTCGACGA
>CAYTVP010000580.1:0-2073 GCA_964441675.1 uncultured Solibacteraceae bacterium
GGCGACATCGGCGGCCTGGGCCAGATCCTGGACGCCCTGCACGCCGCAGCCGCCGAGCGCCGACGAAGACGGGCTTGGCCAGCTGCTCGCGGATCCGTGCGACGGAAGCAGGGAGTACCGGCTCCGCAAGGTCGCAAATCAGCGTGAGGCCGCCCAGCGCATATCGCAATGTTTCGGCGGCGTCTTCCGGCGATTGCTTCCAGGGAGCCTTCTCTACCAGGTATTGATCGAGATGCGTAACAATCTCCCAAATAGCGGCCAGAACGCGATGAAATTGAAGACCCTCGTAAGCCTCATGAATCTGGGCCGTTAAGGGATGCTCAAATCCTCCGGCGGATACCTGATGCTGACGCGCCAGCTTCAACGTCCGCGCAGCCAGATTGCCGAGCCCGTTCGCCAGATCGGCGTTGTACCGGGTCACTAAGGCGTCAAAGGAAAAATTGCCGTCACTGCCGAAAGGGATCTCACGCAGCAGGAAGTATCGCAGCGCATCGGCACCAAGCACCTTTTGAATCGGAGTCGCCCGGACAAGATTCCCTTTCGACTTCGACATCTTGTCGTTGTCGAACAGAAGAAATCCGTGCGCGAAGACTTTCTTTGGCAATTCCCAACCGGCAGCCTTCAAGAATGCCGGCCAGTAGATGGCATGGAATCGCAAAATCTCTTTGCCGATCAGGTGCAGATCCGCCGGCCAGAGGTGCTTTTCCTGCGCGGGCGTGTAGTACGCCATCAGGGCATCAAACCAGACGTAAAAGACCTGGCCGGGAGAATCGGGAACCGGAATCCCCCATTTCACCGTTGATCGCGATATCGACAGATCGCGGAGGCCGCCTTCCTGCTTCAGGAACGACAGCACTTCATTGCGGCGCACGTCCGGCTGGCAGAAACCGGGATTGGCTTCGTGAAACTCGATCAGCCAGTTAGTAAAGGCCGACAGCCGGAAGTATTGGTTTTCTTCGGTAATGAACTCAAGCGGGCGGCCGCAATCCGGACACGGGTCCCCGCCCTTGGCATCAGCCACATAGAGCTCGTCGAAAAAGCAGTAACAGCCGGAGTACGTTCCGGAATAGATGTGGCCGTTTGCCTTGCACGCCCGGTATAGCTCACCAACATATTCAGCATGCTTTGGATCGGTCGTGCGTTGGAAGTAGTCGTACTCCAGCCCGAACGAGTCCCACGTCTGTTTAAACTCATTCGAAATCAGATCGGTGAACTCTTTGGGCTGCTTGCCCTGCGCTGCCGCGGCGCGGGCGATCTTCTGGCCGTGCTCGTCGGTGCCGGTGGTGAGGTAAGCTTCCTCTCCTCTCGACCGCTTCCATCGCCGGACGACATCCGCCGCAATGGTTGTATAGGTGTGCCCGACGTGCGGGGCCGCGTTGACGTAGTAAATCGGCGTCGTCAGATAGTACGGCTTTGTGCTCATGCTTTCGATGCCGCCGCGATGACTTCCTTTAAAGGAACACCTTTTTCGGCGGCGAGCTTACGGCAGTCCTCAAACTCGGGCACGCGGCCATGCTCGGACACCTTGACGCGCACGCGGCCGTATGGTGTATCGACTTCTTCGAACCGGCGCTCCAATACGCGGCGCTCCGCCGGGTATATCCGCACTCCGAGCGTCGTGGTCTCGGCAAAAACGATGCCCGAAAGCTTTTCCTGGTCTTCCGGGCGCGCGATCACCCGGAGAAGCGTCGCCGGGCGATTCTTCTTCATGTAAATGGGCTCCAGGGAGGCGTCGAGCGCGCCTGCATCCATCAGCCGCTCGAGTGCGTAGCCCAACAATTGCGGCGATGCGTCATCAATGTTCGCTTCGAGTACCGATACCGTTGTCGATTCGGACGCGCGCGACGATTCTCCAACAAGAATTCTCAACAGGTTTGCCTGCTCGGTGAAATCTCTGTCTCCAGCACCGAATCCGGAGCTTGAAATATTCATTGCCGGCATGGCACCGAAGCCGGATGAGAGGGCGGCTGCGATCGCAGCACCTGTCGGCGTCGTCAGCTCCACCTGCGGACCGTTGGAGTAGATGGGCTTTCCGGTCAGCAGCCGGCTGGTGGCAGGCGTCGGAACCGGCAT
>CAYTVP010000581.1:0-2057 GCA_964441675.1 uncultured Solibacteraceae bacterium
AGTCGAAGGAGGTCGTCGGCGGCCTGGCAATCCTCAAGGCGAATTCTCGGGAAGAGGCAGTCGAGCTGGTTAAGCAGTTCCTGAAAGTGGCGGGCGATGGTGAGTGCGAGCTTCGACCGCTTCATGAGGAGCCGGCGGCCTAGGCCGGTTTCCTCAGAGGCCGGATGTCCAATTCCAGCGGCGGATCACCCGCGTCGAATGTTCATAGCCAAGAATGCTGATGCTCCCCGTGTCGAGCGCCAGTAAACCGGCGGTGGCGGGTGGTGTGCCGATCCAGACGGAGGCGAGAATCCGAAGGATGTGGCCGTGGGCAAACAGGGCAACATCCGGAGCGCCGGCCTCCACGACACGATCGATGACATGCCGTGCCCGCCCCGCCACCTGCTCGATCGATTCACCGTTCGGAATGGGAGAATTCCAGATCGACCAGTCCGGGGACTTGGCGCGTATTTGGGCGCTGGTGAGGCCTTCGTAGATGCCGTAATCCCACTCGCGGAGATCATCTTCCACTTGGGCATCGGCGTATCCGGCGAGACGGGCAGTGTCGCGGGCACGGATTAATGGACTGGTCCACACGGCGAATTTGTGGGATTGCAAATCCCGGCTGAGGGCTTCCGCGGCCGCTCGGCCGTTGGGGGTGAGCGGGATGTCGGTACGACCCGTGTGCTGGCCGGTGCGGGACCATTCCGTTTCACCGTGACGAATGAGGAAGATCTGCGGCGGCATGGATTCTTTTTGAGTGTAGAGGACTGGGATTTCTCGCTCAGCCTGCGCCGCCGATATCGACACCCTTGTCGTAACCGGTCATCTCCAGATAGCCGGAACCCCCGCGGGACCCGGCGATGCGAATTGCGCCTTCCCAATAGGAAGGCGAATAGCTGTGCGAGCTGACCAACTCCTGCTGATCCATGGCCGGGCGCGTTTCGAGAACCATGTCCAGCGACGGCACGCGGATCTGCCACTCCAGGGGATACTCTCCGCCAGTCGCCTCGCTGCGCCATGTGCGTCCGGGCGAGAGCGTAAAATCGTTTGCGGCAAGATGCCGCGTTTTTCCCGAGACGTCTATGAATGTGCCGGAAGAGTAAGGGGTTGGCTGACCGTCCGGGCCGCGGAGACGATAGAGCATCAACTCCGCCGCATCGTCGAACTGGAGGCTGAACCAGTCCCAGCCTTGAATCCCACCTGCGATGCGATGTGAAAAGAATTCATGATCCATCCACGATGAGCCTTCGACGGTGTAGCGGGTGCCGGCGATAGTGATTTCTCCGCGAGTGTCGAGGCGGGTGAACGAGATGTAGTGGGACGCGTTGCCGTGTCCCGGCGCCTTCGGGCTGATGCCGTTGGTTCCGTGTATGACGGGCGGTTTGCGCGGAGCAAGCTCCAGGGTGAACGAAAAGGAGTCGGCATAGGCACGCAAGGTTTGATCGCTGCCGTGCCAGCGTGTTTCCCAGTTGCCGTTCCAAATGCGGCGATCGTCGAAGCTGGCGCCGGCGAGGCCGGGACCTGCGCGATTGAGGCGTTCGGTGTGGTGGAATCGATTGCCGCCGATGTCGGACAGCGCGAGGTGTGCGAGATATACATCCTCGACGCGCCAATGCGAGGGATCGTCGAGATTGCGCGCGATCGCCTGCCGGAAGAATGTCAGCTCGTAGCCGAATTCGCGAGTGCCGGAATGAACGTTGCCGGTGTAATACCACCATTCCGTCCGGAAGTCCGGATGGTTGAAGTGATCGCGAGGGAAGCTGTAGCGATAGCCGGGTTGGGCCAGTTTATAGATAAAAGGCGCCGCGAGAAAGTCGCGCCTCGATTGAGAGCGGAAGATCATTCTTCGTGCACCACTTCGATTGGATTGAGGCGCGCGGCGAGGTGGGCCGGGTAGAGCGAAGAAAGAAGCGTCGCCAGGTAGACTCCGGCCAGCGCCAGCGCCAGAGTGGTCACGGGCCAGTGCAATTGAATCGTCCAGCCAAAGCTTTGCTTGTTGATGACGAAGATCAAGATCCAGGACAGCAGAATTCCCAGGATCGCGCCCGCTGCCGACGATAGCAGACCGAGCAACG
>CAYTVP010000582.1:0-1653 GCA_964441675.1 uncultured Solibacteraceae bacterium
CCGGTTGGCTGAAGAATAATCTTGCCAAGCGGTCAACTGGTAAGTACGCCATCGGCGCCGACGCATTCGCGAAAAAACTGCTCTACGACGAAATGGTGGATCTGCCTCTCGCCAAGGTACTCGCCATCGGTGAGCAGAACCTGGATAAAGACTATCGTGCGTTCGTCGAAACCGCGCGCGCGATCAATCCCAAGAAATCGCCTGTCGAGGTCCTGGCTGAGCTCCAGAAAGATCATCCGTCTGAAGGCGACCTTATACCTTTCGTCCGCCGCTCCGCGGAAGACATTCGGAAATTTCTGATCGACAACGATATCGTCACCATCCCGAGCGAAGTCCGGGCGACGATCGTGGAAGCGCCGCCCTATCTTCGTGCAGGCGGCTTCGCGTTTATGGACACGCCCGGCGCCTTTGAGCAGCGTGCGCAGGAAGCGTTCTACTATGTCACGCCGACCGAGCCGCACTGGCCGGCGCGGCAGAAGGAAGAGCATCTGAGACTGTTCAATCGCTATGTCACCGAGATCATCACGATTCACGAGGCTTATCCCGGCCACTACGTACAGTTTCTCTACGCACCGCAGTTCCCCACGAAAGTACGGAAGTTGTCGTATGTCGGAACCAGTGCCGAAGGGTGGGCTCATTACGCCGAACAGATGATGATCGAGCAGAAGTACGGCGGCGGCGACCCCCGCTATCGCCTCGCGCAACTTTCTGAGGCGCTGCTGCGCGATTGCCGTTACATCGCCGGAATCAAGCTTCACACGGAAGGCTGGACAGTGGAGCAGGCGGCCCGGTTCTTCATGGAAAAGGGGCTTCAGGAGCGCGCCATCGCAGTGGAGGAGGCACGACGCGGCGCATACGACCCCACCTACCTGATGTACACGTTGGGCAAGCTGCAAATTTATAAGCTGCGTGCCGACTATCAGGCGAAGATGGGCGAAGCCTTCTCATTGAAGAATTTTCACGACGAATTCCTGAAGCAGGGCGCCATTCCTCTTACCCTGGTGCGAAAAGTCATGTTGGGAGCCGGGGCCGGCTCGTCCCTTTAGCATTCAGGTTGAAATTCCCGCTCGCGCCGCGATATGCTCATCCAGTTTGACGGGGAGCCTTTTTTGCTCGAATGACGGCCTGGTTGACCAATCGGCCGCGACAATACTTTTCCATCTCGAGGAGTTCGTTTGTGACCTTTTTTAGCGGAGCTATGTTCGCTGCCACCAGACGCGCGCTGCCGGCGCTATGGGCACTCGCTTTTTCCGGCATCGCCGTGGCCCAGGAACATGCGGCCGGGGGCGAAGCCAACCTGGTCCTGCCGGACCTGGAGATGGCGGAGTTTCTCGGCGGCGTGTCCGGCCCCACTCTCCTATACAGCGGCATCGTCGTAACGATCCTTGGACTGCTGTTCGGCTTGATGATTTACAAGCAGTTGCAGAACATGCCGGTGCACCGGTCGATGCTGGATATCTCCGAGCTGATCTATGAAACCTGCAAGACCTACCTGTTCACTCAGGGAAAGTTCCTGCTGATCCTCGAGCTGTTCATCGGCGCCATCATCGTTTTCTACTTCGGGCTTCTGCGGCACATGGACGCATTTCGAGTTCTGATCATCCTTCTGTTTTCGTTGATCGGTATCGCGGGAAGCTATCTTGTGGCCTGGTT
>CAYTVP010000582.1:1663-2054 GCA_964441675.1 uncultured Solibacteraceae bacterium
GTTCGGAATTCGTGTGAATACGTTTGCGAATTCGCGGACCGCCTTCGCGAGCCTCAGTGGCAGAGCGTTCCCCTGCTATGCGATTCCGCTCAAGGCAGGCATGTCGATCGGCATGCTGCTGATCTCGGTGGAGCTTCTGCTGATGTTGTGCATTCTCCTGTTCATCCCCGGCGAGTTGGCTGGAGCGTGCTTTATTGGGTTTGCCATCGGCGAATCGTTGGGCGCCGCGGCACTCCGCGTTGCCGGCGGCATTTTCACCAAGATTGCGGATATCGGCGCCGACCTGATGAAGATCGTCTTCAAGATCAAGGAAGACGACGCGCGCAACCCTGGTGTGATTGCAGACTGCACCGGCGACAACGCCGGCGATTCCGTGGGCCCCTCCGCCGAC
>CAYTVP010000583.1:0-2032 GCA_964441675.1 uncultured Solibacteraceae bacterium
CCCGTGCCCATACAGCGGCCCTCGCGGCGGACGGCAACACGGTGGCTGTGTTTGGCTGCGGTGTCGATGTCATCTACCCATCCGAGAATCGAAGACTTGCGGAAAACATCGCCGAAAAGGGACTGTTATTGAGCGAGTTTGCGATGGGGGCACCTGGATATCCCCAGAATTTTCCGGTTCGGAACCGCATTATCAGTGGCATCAGCGCCGGAGTCCTGGTGGTGGAAGGAGCCCAGTACTCGGGCTCCGCAATCACCGCCAAGCTGGCGCTCGACCAGGGCCGCGAGGTCTTCGCAATCCCCGGAAATATCACATCCTCAATGAGTTGGGCGCCCAACTTACTGATCAAGCAGGGCGCGAAGCTGGTCCAGGAATGGAATGACGTGGTGAGTGAGCTCCCGGAAGCGGACCGTTTGCGGCTCGCTGCCCAGATGCGCGAAAAGTTACGAAAATTGGAAGTGGAGATCCCGGATTCTGAACAGAATCAAGAACTTATAGAGTCTGCCGACCCGAATGGGCCGCTGAAACGCAAGCTTTTGCAGACCGTACAGTTTGACAAACCGGTTCATCTGGATCATTTAATGGAAGTGCTGAACGGCAGTTCGGCCTCAGAGATGATCGCAGCAATGTTCGAATTGGAGCTTGTGGGCCTTGTGAGGCAACTTCCGGGCAAGAATTTCATCAAAGTATGGGTAGACTGAGCCACATCCTATGAGTAAATCCCTCGTCATCGTCGAATCGCCGGCGAAGGCGAAGACGATCGGCAAGTATCTCGGCAAGAATTTTACTGTCAAGGCGTCTCTCGGCCATATCAAGGATCTTCCGAAAAAGGATCTGGCGATCGACGTCGACAATGACTTTCGGCCCAACTACGTCGTCATCGAAGGCAAAAAGAAACTAATAGAAGAGCTGCGTTCCGCCGCGAAGGCGGCCGACCAGGTGTACCTGGCTGCTGACCCGGACCGCGAAGGGGAAGCAATCTGTTTCCACTTGCAGGAAGAACTTACCGGCGCGGCGCGAAAAGGCAAAAAGAACGGAGATGCGGGGCCCGAGATCTACCGGGTCATGTTCAACGAGATCACGGCCAATGCCGTCAAGAACGCGATCGCAAAGCCGTTACAGGTGAATGTCAATCTGGTGGAGGCTCAGCAGGCCCGAAGGGTGCTCGATCGGCTGGTAGGGTACAAGATCTCGCCTTTGCTGTGGGACAAGGTACGCCGCGGGTTGTCCGCCGGCCGGGTACAAACCGTAGCCCTCCGTCTGGTGGTCGAACGCGAGCGGGAAATCCGCGCATTCGAGAAGCAGGAATACTGGACCATCGACGCCGAGCTGAATGCCAAGAAGCCTCCGGTGCTGCGTGCCCACCTGGCTAAGATCAAGGGCACCAACGTCGAGAAAACGATCGGCAACGAAGAGTCGGCCACGACGATTGTTAACAACCTGGAAGGGGCCGAGTATCAGGTATCGAGCGTTGTCACCCGCGAGAAACGCCGCCATGCGGTACCTCCGTTCATAACCTCAACCCTGCAGCAGGAGGCGTCCCGCAAGCTGCGCTTCTCGGTAAAGCGCACCATGGGACTGGCCCAACGGCTTTATGAAGGTGTGGAACTGGGCAGCGAGGGCGCGGTTGGCCTGATCACCTACATGCGTACGGATTCCACCCGCGTTTCGGCAGAAGCGCTATCGGAAGTGCGCGAGTTTGTCGGCCAGAAGTACGGCGCGCAATATCTGCCCCAGTCGCCGAACGTCTTTAAAACGAAGAAGAGCGCCCAGGATGCCCACGAGGCGATCCGTCCCAGCAGCGCAATGCGCACTCCCGACTCGCTGGCGAAGTTTTTGGCCGACGACGAGATGAAGCTGTACCGGCTGATCTGGATGCGCTTCGTCGCCAGCCAGATGACGCCGGCCGTCTTCGATCAGACTACGATCGACGTTGCCACAAAGGGCAAGGATGGAACAGCTTACCTTTTCCGGGCAACGGGCAGCGTACCGAAATTCGATGCCTTCCTCGTAGACGGCCAGGAAGCCATCG
>CAYTVP010000584.1:0-2025 GCA_964441675.1 uncultured Solibacteraceae bacterium
TGACGGTACAGTTTTGCAATCCCGATGGAACATGCCGGGATCTAAGCGTTCTGAATGAGTTTCTGGACTTGTTTCTGCCGTGCGAACCTGCGCCAGGCATCCCTGTCACGCCGCCGGAGCGAAACGTCCCACGGCCCAATCCGTCGGCGCGTCCTTGTGCGGCGGGACAGCATTCCGTCCTCCGCAGACCATGGCTCGATGCGACTGTCGGCCGCGGTGGAGGCTCTGGAGCCGGAAATCGCGCCGAGTACAAGTGCTCGCACATGAAGCGGAACTTCACAGTCGAGGAGGCGAAGTGCTTCTACAAACACTTGACGCGAGAAATGGAAGGCGTCGACCTTCGCGGCTCCATGGTGGCGGTGGATTCTTATGGGGGAGCGGTGAATAGCGCCCACCTGGCCGAGGAAACGTCCAACTGGCAGCGTTCGTCCATCATGAAATTGCAGTTTCAATCGTACTGGGCGCGGCCGGAAGACGATGCCAAGCGCATTCAGTGGATGAAAGATTTCTTCAGCGAGGCGTACAGCCCTCCGCGCGTCGATCCGCAATACAGATCGACGCCGTATCCGGGCGAGTTCTACGAGGGTTGCTACATCAACTACCCTGACGCGGATATGTTACGGTACCCGTTCTGGCCGCAGCTTTATTACGGCGACGGCGGTCTCTATCCGTTTCTGCAGCGGGTGAAACGCGAGTACGATCCCAACAATATTTTTCATCACGCCATGTCGGTGCGCCCATGAACAATTTCACGCGCCGCGCTGTGGTTGGCGCAATAGGATCTGCCGCGATCGTCTCGCCGGCACGCGCGAAGTTCCGTTTGCCGCCGGCCCGCGCCTACATCGGACGCAACGATTCGATCGAGGCATTAGCGGTTCGGAATGAATGCTCGCTGGTGGAAGCGTACCCCTGCGCAGCTCCCGGTCAATTGCTGCTCCACCCGAACGGACGGCACTTGTACGTGACGAACGCGATCGCCGAGGAGAACGGATTGCCTCGGGGAACGGTGGCGTCCTACACGGTCGACGAGACCACGGGCCGGTTACGCTTCAGTGGGAGGCAGCCACTAACCCTTTCTGCCACACGGCCAAGAGGCGCGGCGATTACGCCCGACGGCCGCTGGCTGGTGGCGGCCGCTTTTGAGGGCGGCATATACAACAGCTTTCCGATCGATGCCTCGGGTCTCGCGGGATTGCCTGTTGCCGCCTACAAAGAGGCCGGCAGCGGGTCCGATACCGCGCTCGAGCGTAGTGCGCATCCGCACAGCATGATCTTCGATGCCTCCGGCCGGTATTTGATCTCAAGCGATTTTGGCACGGACTGCCTGAGTGTTTTTGGATTCCACGCCGGACACTTGACCCGCTCGAGCCGCACCCGGCTCGCTACGGGTCGGGGACCCGGATCGCTGGTATTCTACGCCCCGGCGTCGCTTCTGTTCTGCTATGGCGAGCTGGATGGAACCTTATCGAGCTATCGTTTCGACCCGGTGAACGGGGTGCTCGAAGACTTATCGCAGTGTGTCCGGATATCCGGTGGGCGCACTCCGCTGGCTTTTCATGTGGATAACGCCAGCCATCTGATCCTGGCTGCTGTTCGGTCACAGATCTCGGCCTGGTCCATTGATTACTGGTCCATCGATCAAAAGTCCGGCGCTTTGGCGCGAGCCGGGGGAAACTATTTGCCGGAGCCGACCCGCTGCGGTCCGTTGACGATGGCCTGGATTTCCGCCATCACATTCTCCGGTTCGAATACCGATTTCCAATCCGGCTGGAACAACTTCTTTTTCCCGCGTTCGATCGCCATCAAGGCCCCGTCTGAGAACGGCGACCCGATGTAGCCGAAAAGGATCCCGATATTCACCTTCAGGTGGCCGAGGATGAATTCCCGGGCGGCATCTTCGGGAACACCACGCCGGACGGCTTCATCGATTGCCTCGCGAATCACGGTCATGCACGTGGCTGCGACTGTTTCCGATAGCGCCGGCTCGAGGATGGCCATCTGTTCCACCGTGACCCGATACGCATT
>CAYTVP010000585.1:0-2007 GCA_964441675.1 uncultured Solibacteraceae bacterium
TCCTGTAGATAGGATTGGCGCGAGTCGATCACGTTGTATACGCGCGAGGCGCCTCCGAAGGCCGGAGCGTCGGAGGTCTGCGGTTCGGAGGTTGAAACCCATACGCCGGGCCAACCTTCAAGCGGTTTGTAGTAGAAGTCCTTCCCGAGGAGCCCGAATTTCCACATCTGGTAGGCGATGTCCTTACCGACGTAGGTAACGGTGCCGTTCGACCGTACAATTACTTTGGAATCGTCGTCCCCGTCCGCCGTTTCCTTGAAAGCGGCCGCCGGCATCACCCAGCAGCCGGCGTTCTTTCCTTCGGTTTCGAAAAAGATGGCGCGCCGCTCTTTTAGCTGCTCGAATGCGTTGGACCAGAAGTGCAGATGCAGGATCTCGCTCTCGCGCGGCAAAACATCATAGGTGATGCCCAACCTTGCCATGGTCGAAAGATGGCAGCGGACGATCGCATCGGCAACGATGGTCCCCATGCGTGCCAACTCGCCTTTTCCCGACTCAATCGCGTGCATCGTTTCGCCGCGCCAGTCGCGTGCCTGATCGTTTTCACCGTAGTAAGCCGAGGTACGCGCATAGAGATCCCAGCAGAGATAATCGAACTTCGGCTGCCTGGTCAGCCCGGCTACCTCGGCAGTGCTGCGCTTATCCAGAAACCAGAAGCCAACCACCACGTCGGCCACTTGGACACCGGTATTGTCGATATAGTTCTGAACTTCGACGTGGTGTCCAGCGAAGCGCAGCATCCGGACAAAGGTGTCACCGAGAATCGCATTGCGCAGATGTCCAATATGAGCTGCCTTATTGGGATTGATATTCGTGTGCTCGACGACAATCTTGCCGGCGGGCGGTGTAAGCGGCTCCACGCCTTGCTGCGCAGCGGTGGCAAATGCGCCGCGATCCAGCCGGACATTGATGTAGCCGTTGCCGGCGATCTCGAGGGCAGAGATACCGGGGATGGCACCCGTGCCGTCTACCAACTCCTGGGCGATGGCGCGCGGAGACTTCTTCCATAACCGCGCCAGTTGAAAAGCAATAGGCAAGGCAAGCTCGCCGAACGACGAATCCTTCGGCTGTTCGATCTGGATCGGGTTGTCCACCCCCCGCTGCTCTAAATATGCGGTGAACGCTTCCGTAATGGCTGATTCGAGTTTGTGGAGCAAACGCTGATTATCGCAGGCGTTTACCGTCCGATGTCATCGATCACATAGCGGACGATGGATTCGAACAGCGCCGAGCGCGGGTAATGATTTTTGTCCGCCTGTGCCTTGATCGGCTCATTTGAGGTTTCAAACGGCAAAGCGATGGCGAAATGGTCGGCGAGGGCTGTGCCCAAAAATCGCGAGTCGGGCACGATTTGGTCCGCCTCGGTCAGCTGGCCATCGTTCTTAGGAGAGATGGCGTCCATGATGAGCTTGGTTTGCAGCAGCATCTTCGAGGTGTTTTCTTTATTCGAAGACGACGACACGGAGTATGCGGGCACGGGCAGCGTCGGATTTGCCGCAATGAAGGCCCGGCGAACTTTAGGGCTCAGGCTGCGAAATCCCGCGGCGAGATTTCCCTTGCAGCCGGGGAGGCTGTACTGCTCGACCCACTTGTCCGCCATATCCGGCATCGTATCGGCAACAGCCGATCCTCCGATGGCTCCGCCAACGCTGACAAATGCCGCTGTTGCATCCGGTACGCCGGCTTCGCGTACCAATGCCTCGTGCATGTCGGGCGCGCCCTTCGAATATCCAAGCACGATGTATTTGCGCGAATCGCCCTGCATCTTACCGCGCAGATACTCGCCGATCAGCTTCGCGTTATCTTCGGTTGAGTCGTTCGGTACGGCCAGCATCTCGACCGTCAAGCCGTACTTGTCACGCAGGACATCCTGACCCTCTTTGAACGGGGGAGCGCCGGCAAAGCATGTATTCATCAGGCCGGCCACAATCAGCACGCGATACTTGTTCGGAATCGGCCCGAGTGTTTCCCCGCCTCCGCTTGCGCCCTCCAGCCACTTTGAACATG
>CAYTVP010000586.1:0-2005 GCA_964441675.1 uncultured Solibacteraceae bacterium
CCCGCATCCGGGCTTGCCGAAGGTGAAGAAACCGCAGGAGGATTAGTCGAGGACCTTCAGCTCGACGACCACGAAGATGGTCGCTTCCGTGTCTGCGACCTTCCCGATTACGACTTTTTGACCTTCTTTAAAGTCGCCAGAAGTATCAATACCGGCATCCATCACCTGTACCGATGCCATATTCGATGGCCCTGTTGTGTAGGGGATCCGAAAAAAAAGAGCAAGACGATCAAATCGTACAAAGCGCACAGAACCCTTTTGAGTAACCGACGATGGTTTAGCTATCACACGGACGGTAGGCCGCATTCCTTGAGTAGATGTTGACATGGGAAGCGGAGTTGTCTGCTGTGCCTCTTTTCCTTCCTGCGCGCGGATCGGGAGTGCATCCCATACTTCAATGTGCTTGTACGGAGTCGTCGCGCGAAGCTGCTTCGCCACTCCTTCCAGATCCGCCGGAATTGGTGTGCCGGAGCCCTCCGTCGGCGGTTTTACGGAGCATCGTAGAAAAGTCAGATTCATGTCTATGTTTCTCCCGATCGCCGCTTCGCTTCCCGGCCGATCGAGTTCCGCCACCACCCGACGCATGTTCTCGACAACCGGCTTTGGCGCAAAGACAACGATAGTTCGCAGGCTTTCATCCGCCCGATAGTCGACTTTGAATGCTCCAAGCAAAGCCACCAGCCGCTGAAACGCATCCCCCCGGAGAGTCTTCACCGGAATCACGGCAGCCTCGTACGAAGACCGGTCCTCCGGTGGCGCTTCCGATTTCTTCTTCTCCTGCGCCATCGCAGGGAACGCCAACGCTAGCACCAGCACAATACCCATCAATCGGTTTCTCATCTCTATTCCTCCCCGCCATCGGTAATGAACACCAACAACACGTCCGGATCTTCCGTCTGAATCCGCATCACGTTCGATTCTTTCGCCGGCGCCCGTTTCTGTACGCGGCGCTTCACTACTTTCCGCACCGCCGCGGCCTCCGGAGGCCCGGGCATGATCTCCGCGACCACCGGACGAGGCACCGGCGGTATAACAACGAGTTTTTCGACAGCCGGCCGCCGCAGCCAGATCACCGCAACCAGTACCATCGACGCGACCACCGCCACAGTCCATTGCCATCGAAACCAACCACGCCCCTCTACCGCTATTCGGTCTTCGACGCGCGCCCGTACTCGCGCCAGCGAATCCGCCGGCGGGGACTCGTCTCGAAGCTGACGGAGATAACCGCGAATCTCTTCGTCCGTCATCGTCGTTCCTTTCCAAAAATCTGCCGCAGGTGCGATATCGCCTTCGAGATCTGGCTGCGAACGGTACCTTCACTCGATCCCAGCGCTTCCGCCACCTCCGCCGTTGAGAGACCTTCCATCTCACGCAAGACAATTGCCGCTCGCTCCCGCGCAGGTAGAGTCTCGAGAGCGGCGGCTAGCCGCGTCTTCCACTCCTCCGCAACGAGACCGGCTTCGGCAGAAATGCCCGAGGCCGCAAGATCAGCCGGGAGATCGCCCTGCCGACCGCTTTTTCGCACCCGATCGAGCGACAGATTGACCACCACCCGGTGGAGCCACGCTCCCAAAGCGGCCTCGCTCGGAAACTTCATCCCATTGCGATGCAAGCGAACAAACGCCTCCTGCGCCACATCCTCGGCATCCGCCCAATTCCCTACGATCCGGAAGGCGATCCGTAAGATCTGCGTCTCCCGCTGGCGGACGATTTGTTCGAATGTGATTTCCACCTCGCGCGGGATGACAGTCACCAGGGCCGCTTCCTGCATTCGTTTTTCGTCTAAGAAACGTATCAGACCGGCGAATCGTTGATCGAAATTTTGAGAAGCCGGCACTTTTTTGTGTCGTTTGCTGTCTAATAGCGACAACATGCCAGCCGAAACACCTGCGTCCGGACTCGCCAGTTGGTGGGAGCAGGTCCGCCAGGACAGCCGCTACGCCATTCGCTCCTGGCGCAAAAATCCCGGCGTCACCACGGTGATTCTCCTCAGTCTGACTCTGGG
>CAYTVP010000587.1:0-2005 GCA_964441675.1 uncultured Solibacteraceae bacterium
TTCGGAGCGACACATTACATACTGATTATCGGCTCCGGCGAACGGGCGGAACGGCTGCGCGGCCTGCTCGAAAAATCGTCGCGGTATGGCATCCGGCTCCTGGGCATCGTTCCCGAAAACGAAGCACCCCATCGTATTCCGGAGATGCTCAGCCGCCAGATCATCGATGAGATCATTTTCGCTGTCCACTCGAACAAATTGCCGTCTCTCGAAGAGCTGTTCCTGCTCTGCGACGAAGAGGGCGTCCGAACACGTGTCGCGGTCGATTTCTTTCCCCATGTCAACAGCGATGTCTTTCTCGATCGGCTCGGCTCGGCCCCGCTGCTGACGTTCTCCGCGGCGCCTCATGACGAAATCCGCCTGATGATGAAGCGATTTGCCGATATTCTGCTCGCCGCCGCAGCCTTGGTATTGCTGGCTCCGGCAATGCTCGTCGTCATTCTTCTCATTCGTCTGACTTCTCCCGGGCCGGCAATTTTCCGCCAGGTGCGCTGCGGTCTTAACGGACGCAAGTTTGTCTTTTATAAGTTCCGCTCGATGATCGACAACGCAGAGCAAATGAAGGAATCGCTGTCGCACTTAAATGAAAAGAGTACTGCGTTCAAAATCCGGCAAGACCCGCGGCTGACAGCAGTCGGCCGCTGGCTGCGAAAATTTTCGATCGACGAGGTGCCGCAATTCTGGAACGTGCTGAAAGGTGATATGTCGTTGGTCGGCCCCCGGCCCGCAGTTCCCGAGGAAGTGGAGCACTACGAGCGCTGGCAGCGGCGCAGGCTTCGCATGCGCCCCGGCCTGACTTGCCTTTGGGCACTCAACGGCCGCGATACGCTCGACTTTGAAACCTGGATGCGTATGGACATGCATTACATCGACAATTGGTCGCTCGGGCTCGATTTCAAGATTCTTTTGCGCACAGTTCCGCAGGTGTTGCTCGGAAAAGGGGCAAACTAGATTCATGTCCGGAAATTCGCAACTGCTGCCGCAGCTCATCCCCAGCCAGGAGGAAGTGATCGATCTTCTGAAAAAAACCGGCGCCCTCCGCTATGGGCATTTCCGGTATCCATCCGGCCTCCATGCCGATCTCTACCTGCAAATCGCGCTGGCCATGCGAGATTACAAGGTGGCGAAGTGGCTAAGCGTTGCCCTGAGCCGGAAAATTCGCCAGAACCGGGAATTGCGCGCCATGATCCCGCAGCTGTCAATCGTCTCTCCGGCAACAGGCGGTCTACCGGTAGCCTACGGAATTGTGGAAGCCCTCCGCGCCAACCGGGTCTACTGGGCGGAAGAAGATATCGAAGGCCGTCCGCAGCGGTTCCGCCAGTTTATTGAGCCGCACCGGGGCGAGAAGATTCTCATTGTGGATGACATTCTCCGCACCGGCCGAAAAGTGACGGCCCTGCGCCAGCTCATCGAGGATTGCGGAGCGGAGCTGGTGGGCCTGGCGGTAATGATTCATCAGCCCGCGCCGGGGACGTCCCCCTTCGATGACGTTCCGCTGTTCTATCTTGCGCAGTTGGACGCGATGTACTATCAGACGCTCGAGGAGGTGAAACTCCAGCCCGGCGACGAGATCGTAGATATCTGGGTCTGAGCGCGGCGATCTACGCGCTGCGAAGAATTTCCCGGACGCGTTTGGCGACAATCTGAGCCTCACCGGGCTCCATCATCCAAACACCGATCTGCAGCGCCTTCGCCTCCCTTGAGCCTGGGACTACTTCGATCGACGGTTCGCCATCGCGCAGTTTCGCCACAACATCAGCCACCGAGATCTTCACGTTCGACTCATCCCACTTGATGCGCAGGTGCGGGACAGCGTTCGCAATTTCCGGAACGTACTGTTCGGTCGTGATACCAGGAATACCGGTTACCGAATCGGCAATCACTTTACAGCGCTTCTCCCATTCCCTCGTATCAGCGGCATGATCGCGCTTTACGTAATTCTCGACCGCCACCATCATCCCAAGGATCTCTTCGTTATTCACCTTCATGCCCCGGCCGATGGCAT
>CAYTVP010000588.1:0-2002 GCA_964441675.1 uncultured Solibacteraceae bacterium
GGGTCTATATGTTTCGTGGCAAGGGTCGGGTTCACAAATATATCCTCAACGAGCGTATTTGTAGATCAGATCCAAGAGCTCGTCGTACGTTGACTTCGCTTCGTGCGCTGAGCCGTTGGTAATTGCCGCCGTAGCGCAGTGCTTCAAGTGGTTGCGCATCAGCTCGCGGCCGACCGTACGCAGCGCTTCCTGCACGGCGGAAAGCTGAATGAGAACTTCCGGGCAATAGCGATCTTCTTCCACCATTTTTTGAATCCCGCGGATTTGCCCTTCGATGCGGCGAAGGCGTTTCAGGTTCGCGGTCTTGATGGAGGGATCGACGTCCACAGCCTTCCGTCCGGAGGCCTGTGCGTTAGATGGACGGCTTGGCAAAATACATACCCCCTACAGGTATCCTATATACCGGTAGGGGGTATGTCAAGAAAAGAGGCTGCGGAATCAATACTCCCGGTCTTTGAGAATGCCCGGTTGCGGTACCGGGTACTTGCCATCGGCACCCAATTTCAGCGGCGCGGCGCCGTCCATTGTCAACTTGTCGACGCCCGGAGCAAACTCGTGCGGACAGTTCAGCATTTGATCGTAGGTGACGATCTGCGCTGTGTGGGCTGCCATACGGCCCATGGACGTCACCAGGCTGGCCTCCGCTCCGCGCTGTACTTCGTTATACGGCTTATCCTGGCGGATTGCTTCAGTCAGGTCGTCCCATTCATATTGATACGGGCTCTTCTCGGGCTGCGGATACGCCCACACAACATTCGGATCTTCGGGCAGTGGCAGATCGGTTCGTTTCGATACGCGCGGGATATTTTGCCCTTTGTAGATTCTCGTCATGCCCGGTGTGTGGCCCAGCGTCGAGATCACGGCCGACCCTTTGGAACCGTGGGCATAGCTTGCAAACTCATCGCGCGCCCCGGCCATATTCCGCCCGTCAAAATAGAGGCGGGTTCCATCCGGATAGACGAATTGCACCGAGTAAGTGTCGAAATTCTGATCGAGCGAATCGCCGCGGTAATGGCGGCCGCCGACGGCATGTGCTTCGACGGGCCAGGCACCTTTCATCCAACTGCACTCGTCGATCTGGTGGATGTAGTAATCGCTGAAGACACCGCCGCTAGCCCACAGGAACGCGTGGAACCGCTGAATCTGATAGGTCAGTTCGCTGACACCTTCCGGCTTCGGGGGAGCCGTTCCCCCGCCCTGCCCCATCCGATAGCCACGCATGGCAACAATGTCGCCGATCTGGCCGGAACGGATGCGATCGAGCAATTCCTGCCGGGCGCGGCAATGCCGCACCATCAGTCCGACACCCACCTTCAGATTCTTCTTTCGCGATGCCTCCGCAAGCTGCAACATGCGTTTGGTCGTTGGACCATCCACCGTAACGGGCTTCTCCATGAAGCAGTGCAGTCCGCGATCGATCGCCAGGCTGAACTGCACCCACCGGAAAGCCGGTGGCGTCCCTAGAATGACAACATCGTTGGGCTTCAGCGCCTCCATGGCTTGGCGATATGCATCGAAGCCGAGAAAACGGCGCTCCGGCGGGACATCCACTTGACCGGCAAACTGCGTCTTCAGCCGGTCGTAGCTGTCGCTCATTTTTTTCGGAACAACATCCGCCATCGCGACCAGTTTGGTCGGGCCGTTGGTTACCGACAAGGCGTTGATGGCAGCCCCGGTGCCCCGGCCGCCACAGCCAACCAAGGCTACTTGAATGGTGTTGTTCTCCGCGGCGTGCACATGAGGAATTGCGATGCCGGAGAGTACCGATGCTCCGGCGAGGCGTCCGCTATCGGCAAGAAACTGCCGGCGGGGGGTGGTGTTCTTCGTTGTTTCATCCATATTGATGCGCCTGCTGCTTGGAAGCTTATCTCATTGTGCCCGCGAGCGCCCGCCTGTCATCCTATTCGTACCGTCGCGCGACAAGCGGATACAGCAACGTGAGCTTTAACGATCGGCTTCGACGCTGTCTTTGCATGTTGCTCGGCCGTATGGAGCCGGATCG
>CAYTVP010000589.1:0-1997 GCA_964441675.1 uncultured Solibacteraceae bacterium
GCTTTACGGTGTTCAATAAAAGCAACACATCGGGGTTGCGCAGCAATCGCGTGTTGGCTCTCCATCAGGGGGTTAATGGTGACCTGTGGCTCGGAACCGAAAGCGGCACAACACGGTTCCAGGGCGGCAAGTTTACTGCCTACTCGCGATCACAGGGACTCCCCAGCGAAATGGTTTCGGGAGTACATGGGGATCAAAAGGAGAACATTTGGGTACTCTCAGGTGGAACCATCCTTGGTTGGAGTTCCGGCGATACACAATTTCATCCGGTTCGCCCTTCGAATGCCGCACTGAATTTCCAGGTCGACCGCTGGCGCGCCGATGGCGGCTTTTGGGCCGTCGATAACGGAACCCTTCACTGGTTCAAAGAAGGAAAGTTCCACCGGTTTGGACTGCCAGCAGCCTTGCGAGGAGCCAACATCCCGTATGTTGCGGAAGGCCGTGACGGTTGCCTTTGGTTGTGGACCTATGGAACCGGTGCGATCTGGAAGCGCGATATCAGGAATGAGTCTGAGTTCCGCCGGGTTCCTCGCGCGCAGGCCATCGAAACCCATGAGGACAGCAGCCGCTACAAATGGACCTTCTCGGTGGGAGACGATCTCATCCGGACCTTGCGAACCGAATCCGGCGGACAGGTAAAGCTGGTTCCATTCGCAAGCAGCTTCGAAGACCGCGAAGGAAATCTTTGGCTCGGTACGGAGGGCGAAGGGCTCTATCGGGTTCGCCGGCAAGGTATTACCGTGTACTCCAGGCAGCAGGGCCTGGTGGACCGGAATGTCTATCCGATTTTCCAGGATCAGCAGGGCGCTGTATGGATCGGAGCCTGGAACTCGGGAGTGAGCCGCTTCGACAACGGAAGCTTTAAAAATTTCACAGTTCGAGATGGATTACAGTCGGGGCTGGTGACAGCCATTGCGCAAGATCGTTCCGGCACCCTATGGGTGGGTGCGCACATGTCGCTGCGCGTTTTTAAAGGGGGACGATTCATCGCGCCCCCGCATCGAATCCTGCCACCGGAGAAATATGCAACTGCGATCTACGAAGATCCGCAGGGTGCGCTTTGGGTAGGGTTCGACTCCGGTCTGGCACGGTACCTGGATGGCAAGTCCACTCTCTTCACCGTCCGAAACGGCCTTGCCACCGACGACGTCAAATGCGTCATTCCCGCCGGAAACGGAGGAATCTGGGTTGGCGGCGCGGGCGGCCTGACGTTGATCCGCAATGGCTCTTTCACTCGATGGACGGAGCACGACGGGCTGTCGAGCGACAGCATCCGTGCCCTCTATGAAGATGCTGACGGCGTTCTCTGGATCGGCACCTACGATGGCGGGCTGGTGCGCTTCAAAAACGGAACGTTCACCACATACACGATCAACGAAGGTCTGTTCAATAACGGCGTCTTCCAGATTCTCGAAGACAATAGGCATCGCTTCTGGATTAGCTGCAATCGAGGAATTTATCGGGTGGATAAGGCGGAGCTGAACGATTTCGCCGCGGGAAAACGCACCTCCGTGACCTCGGTGCCGTACGGCAAAGGCGATGGTCTGCGAAATGTGGAATGCAACGGAGGATACTGGCCCGCGGGGATCCGCGCCCGGGACGGAAAGCTTTGGTTTCCTACGCAGGATGGTGTGGCGGTGGTCGATCCGGAGCAAATGGAGCCTAACCCAACACCCCCAGCGGTAGTGGTGGAGTCGGCATTTGTCGATCGTGCGCCGGTGTCTCAGGAACCCGCGATTGTGGTTCCGCTGGGCGGTCAAAGTCTGGAGATCAACTATACGGCGTTCAGCTTCGTCAGCCCGGAACATATTCATTTCCGCTACCGCATTGAGGGTCTCGATCAGACATGGACCGAAGCCGGTACGCGCCGGACTGCCTTTTACTCCCACCTTCCGCCCGGTGAGTACGTTTTTCGTGCGATTGCCGCCAATCGCGACGGAATTTGGAACACCGAAGGAGCTGCTGTTGCTTTATCTGTCCTGCCGCCGTTCTACGGC
>CAYTVP010000590.1:0-1970 GCA_964441675.1 uncultured Solibacteraceae bacterium
ATGCAGGAATGGACGTACGCCTCCCGGCTTGAAATGCACGCCGATCACCCCCTTCAGCGACGACGTTGCGATCACAACAGGCCGTTGGTGTACGCCGCAGATCAGGGCCGGCGGGTAGTCGTCATCGATTTCGCGGAACCGATCGTCATGGAGCGCAATCACTAACTCGGCAGTGCCGTTCGGCAAAATGCGCTCGTGTGTATGCTCTACCTCGTAGTTTTCGCAATACCACAGCAAATCGACAAATGACGCGAGCGGAGGCGCCGGACGGTGAGTGAGGTAGAGGATGAGGCGAGCCCTCCTCCCGCTATTCTACGGCAGTACCCCATATCCGCCGAATCTACATTGCTCGGCCCAACATGCTAAGTTAGCCACGTATGCTTGCCCAGACGATCTTCCGGGAATACGACATCCGCGGCATCGCGGACGAACAACTGCTCAGCCCTGATGTGGAAGTGCTCGGACAAGCGCTGGGCACGTACCTGATTCGCGCCTCGGGCCCAAAGATCAGCCTCGGCCGGGATACGCGCCTCAGCGGCCCACGGCTGCACGAGGCTCTGCTCAAGGGATTACTGAAAGCGGGATGTCAGGTGGTCGATATTGGAGTTGTTCCGACTCCGCTGCTTTATTACTCCGTTTACCATTTGAAGACCGACGGCGGAATCATGATCACCGGGAGTCATAATCCTAGTGAATTCAACGGCTTCAAATCTATGACCCGGGAAACGTCGCTCCACGGCGAGGAGATCCAGAAGATCTTCCACCTGATCCAGCAGAACGACCTTGCCCAGGGCGACGGGAGCGTGGAGACGGCGGATGTCGTTACTCCCTATGTCGACGAGATCGCCGGTCAGTTCAACTGGAAGCGCCGCGTCAAGGTAGTATTCGATGGCGGAAATGGAGTTGCGGGGCCGGTCATGCACCGGCTGGCCGCGAAGTTAAACATTGACGCCCATGAGCTCTTCTTCGATATGGATGGAAACTTCCCGAATCACCATCCGGATCCGACCGTCGAGAAGAACCTGGAGCATCTGAAACGTGCTGTTGCAGAGAATCAAGCGGAACTGGGAATCGCTTTTGACGGCGATTCCGACCGGATCGGTGCCATCGATGAAAAGGGCAACGTCGTTTGGGGCGATATCCTGATGCTCATTTACGGCCGCGAGATCCTGACTCGAAAGCCCGGATCGACCTTCATCGGTGAAGTAAAGTGCTCTCAAGTCCTCTACGACGAGCTGAAACGTCTGGGCGGCAATCCGATCATGTACCGGACGGGACACTCGCTGATCAAGGCAAAGATGAAGGAAGAGCGGGCGGAGCTTGCCGGTGAAATGTCGGGCCATATGTTCTTCGGCGACCGCTATTACGGCTACGATGATGCTCTTTACGCCGCATGCCGTCTGCTGGAGATCGTTGCCAACTCAGGCAAACCGCTTTCGGCTCAAACAGACGGCTTGCCCAAGATGTACTCTACGCCGGAGATTCGCGTGGACTGTCCCGATGAGTTGAAGTTTGATCTTGTCCGCCGGATGGTGGAACGATTCCGCAAAACACACCAGGTAGTGGACATAGACGGAGTGCGCGTGTTGTTCGAAAAAGGCTGGGGCCTGGTGCGCGCATCGAACACACAACCGGTCCTTGTGATGCGTTTCGAGGCGCCATCGCCGGAACTGGTGAAACAGTATCAATTGGAGATGGAAACGGCACTCAAGGAAGAGAGTGCCGCGTTCGCTTCCCAATAAAAGCACCTTCAATTGCCTTCGTTGCGACAGATGACGCCGTCGGATATTCCGGCCGGTCTCTTTCTATGCCGCGCCGCCGGCTGGAATCAGCTGGCGCGGGATTGGGAAATCTTTCTCGACCAGAATCCCAGCGGGTGCTTTGTTGCCGTCGAGGACGATCGCGTCATCGGCACAGTGACGACGATTCGCTACGGCTCCGAGGTGGCATGGCTCTCGATGCTTCTTGTC
>CAYTVP010000591.1:0-1961 GCA_964441675.1 uncultured Solibacteraceae bacterium
CGGAGGGATGGTCTGCGCCCGCGCTGTTCCATCGCCATCCATACGTCCCTAGCTTTTGTTCTTCCTCCGCATGCAACCGTTGCAGTTGCTGCCATGGGTCGGCCTCGACGCGGGGTTCCGGCGGAGTCTGGTTTTGGGGAGCGAGAGCATTGCGTTCCCCGGGATCGTGAAACGCCACCAAAACGCGGAGAAGTCCCAATAACAGAAGGCAGAGCAGTGCCGTGAAGCCAGCAAGCGCGAATGCGGAATAGACAATCCCCCGCACCGGAGGATCAGCAGCTTCATAGCCTACGCTGTTGCCATGTTCTTCGTTTGCCATCAATACGTCACCATTTCGCGAGGCGGGCCGGCTAACCGCGGGTCGCCGGTTAACAGTAGAGGCCGCGACTTCAACCTCCGGAAAAATAATCCGAGCCAGATTCCTCCGATTGCAAGGAATGTAGCCAGGTCCATCCAATGCACTGCGAAACCGTTCGGTCGAAGACCGGGCACAACTACCCAGAACACGTCAATAATGCGGACCGCTATCATCGCAACGCAGATTCGAAGCAGGATGCGCGCTCTCCGCTTCGCCTCGCGCTGCAACAAGACGATAAAGGGAACCGCGAAGTGAAATAAGATCAACATCACCGCAATAACATTCCACCCGCCGCGTAAGCGAGTCAAATACCAGGGAATTTCTTCGGGTAAGTTGCCCGCCCAGATGATCAAAAACTGCGAGAAGGAAAGGTAGGCCCATAGCACCGTGAACGTCAGGATCAGATTTCCGAGATCGTGAAGGTGCTGAGGAGTTACGGTGTCACGCAGCGGCTGACGATCTGAGAAAAGGATCAACATCGAAATCATTAACGCCAATGCCTGCAAAACCTGGCCGATCAGAAACATCAGGCCATAGATCGTCGAATACCAATGCGGTTCGAGCGACATCACCCAATCGACGAAAGCAAAGGTCGTTGTTACCGTAAAAATCACCAGACCAGGAGCGCTGATTCTTTTCATGCGCTCGATGAGTGACTCGTCGCCGGTGCGATCCTGCGTGGCCGACAGCCGGTTCAGAACGATGGCATAGAAACACCAGATCGCAAAGTACACCGGCACGCGGCCCAGAAAGAAGGGAACGTTCAAGTAGCTTGTTTTCTTCTGCAGAACCTCGTCGCGCGCAACAACCGCTGCGTCCGACCACAGATACAAGGAGCTCAAACCGAAAAGGATAGGGACAATCAGTAAGGCCATCACCGGAAGAGTGAGTGATCCCACTTCGAGAAAGCGCCGGATTACCAGTCCCCACTTTCCACCGACGACATGGTTCAGCAGGACCAGGCCGAGACACCCTAGAGCCATTCCCAGCCAGAAAATGTAGCTGAACAGATAGGACTGGAAGAACTGATTCCGGTTGAGAACGAAACCGGCAATCGAGCCGGCGACTCCGACTAGTCCGATGAACAAAGCGACTTGCTCATATCGTTCCATGTCGGTATTGACGAGGTCAGGCATAGGCTCAATTGGGGTTCTGGATCTGGGATCGCTGTTCCGGCGGCACATCGGCAAGAACAGCCTGCTGGCTTAGTTGAAGCGCACGGATATAGGCGATAATGCGCCAGCGGTCTTCCACGGGCACCTTAGATGCATAACTTGGCATCGCGCCAAACCCGTTAGACATTACGTCGAAGAAATGGCCGACAGGAGCCTGACGCAATCGATCGATGTGGTAAGACGGCGGCTGCTTTCGGAAGCCGCGCAAAACCACCAGGCCCTTACCGTCGCCGAGGCGCCCATGGCAGGGCGAGCAGAAAATATTGAAGCGATCCTGCCCGCGGAGAATACTGGCACGCGTCATGGCGAAAGGAAACTCCGAAACATTCACGTCGGCTAACTTGCCGGAGTAGAGAGCGGCGTCCGTTCTCAGATTGCCTCGCGCCACGGTATCCGGAAGGGGATGGACGTTCCGCGCGTCCTCCCCT
>CAYTVP010000592.1:0-1930 GCA_964441675.1 uncultured Solibacteraceae bacterium
GCCGACGGATCATCCGACTCCGTTTCTTCGGGTAACGTAATGTTCACGCTGCTGGGCTTTATGGGAATGTACGCGGTGCTGAGCATTCTGTTCCTATTGGTGGTCTTCCGATTAATCGAGAACGGTCCGGGGCTGCGTGCAGGTGTTTCGGAGGCGGGACACTGACCCATGGAAGCCTTATGGTTCTGGCTGTTAGCTCTGGCATTGACCGGATATGTCGTACTCGACGGGTTTGATCTTGGCGCGGGAATCTCCGCGTTGCTATTTGCGCGCTCGACAGAGGACCGCGAGGAAGTAATCCGCACGATTGGGCCGTATTGGGACGGCAATGAAGTCTGGTTGCTAGTGGCCGGTGGAACGATCTTTCTGGCTTTTCCGGCTTTGTATGCATCCAGCTTTTCGGGTTTTTACCTGCCGCTGACGATTGTCCTTTGGCTTTTGATGGGCCGGGGGATTGCCATTGAATTCCGCCACCACGTCGAAAGCGCGGTATGGAAACCATTCTGGGGCCGGCTGTTTGGCGTTTCGAGCGCGCTATTGGCACTGCTCTTCGGCGTTGCTCTGGGCAACGTCATTCGAGGGGTTCCTCTCGATGGGTCCGGGAACTTCTTCCTGCCGTTGTGGACGAACTGGGACATATTTGGCGATACCGGGATCCTGGACTGGTATACCGTGCTGGCTGGCTTGTTTGCCTTCGCGGCGCTATGGCTGCATGGGACACTCTGGATCTGGTGGAAAGCGAAAAGGCCCCTTTCCGAAAATGCCCGGCACAGTGCCGGCTTGCCGTTCAGCATGGCAGGAGTATTGGGTTTACTGGTTACGTTTGCATCGTTCCGGATCCAGCCCATCATTCCAAGGGCATTCGCGGAGCGGCCGTGGGGATGGATCTTTCCCATCCTGACAGTAGCTGCGTTTACCTGGATTTTTATGAATGTCCGTAGCAGTAAACCCTTTCGGGCATTTCTCGCCTCGAGCCTTTTCCTCGCAGCCATGATGATCTCGGTGGCATTCGGGCTGTTCCCATATGTGCTTCCCTCGAACGGCGACCCGGCAAACGGTCTGACCATCATGAATTCCGCGGCCCCCGAGTATGGATTGCGCGTCGGACTGGTGTGGTGGATTCCCGGCATGCTGCTGGCGGTCGGATACTTCGCGCTTCTCTTTTACCGGTTCCGAACGAAGAGCGAGCAATCGATACATTGAGGGCGCCGCCTTACTGAACGTACGTAACCACGCGTAGACTAAGTAACATGCTGCGTCTGGCCGCCGCTTTTTTCGCATGCCTCCTTCCCGTTGCCGCACAGCGCGATCTGTCGGGCATCGGCGAACTACGGAAGTCGCTCGATCGCGTGGCATCGGTCGGCAGCGTGCTGATCATCGCGGCTCACCCGGACGACGAAAATACGGCGCTCATCGCCTATTTTGCGCGCGGACGAAACTTGCGCACCGGCTATCTGTCGCTTACGCGCGGCGAAGGCGGACAGAATCTGATCGGCGCTGAGCAAGGCGACAAGATCGGCGTCATCCGCACACAGGAGCTGCTGGCGGCACGAAGAATCGACGGCGGCGAACAGTTCTTCGGGCGCATGGTGGACTTTGGATTCTCGAAAACCGCCGAAGAAACGATTCGGAAATGGGGTCACGAAAACATCCTCGACGACACTGTTTGGACCATTCGCAGGTTCCGTCCGGATGTGATCATTCTTCGCTTCTCCGGCACTCCGAGAGACGGGCACGGCCATCACCAGACGTCGGCGCTTCTCGGTAAGGAAGCCTTTGAAGCCGCAGCCGACCCGGCGAAATTCCCAGATCAACTGAAGTTCGTGGAGCCGTGGCAGGCGCGCCGGCTCTACTTCAATCTGTTCAACTGGCGGCCCGGAATGGATGAGGAGAATGAAAAGATACCGGGCACGCTTGTACTCGACCCGGG
>CAYTVP010000593.1:0-1908 GCA_964441675.1 uncultured Solibacteraceae bacterium
GCCGGATGGCAATGAGATTCACGCGCAACGATGCGAAACACCAGGGGGCGCAGAAAAAAAGCCGGCCGTAGTCTTCGTCCACGGAGGCCCACCGCGGCAGATGCTGCTGGGCTGGCACTATTCCGATTACTACGCCAACGCCTATGCGTTGAATCAATACCTGGCCAGCCGGGGTTATATAGTGCTCGCCATCAATTACCGTTTGGGAATTGGCTACGGCTACGAGTTCCATCGGCCACCACGTGCCGGCGCGCTGGGTGCTTCCGAGTACCAGGATGTCCGGGCTGCGGGTGAATATCTGCGCACGTTGCCCGAAGTCGATCCCAAGCGTATCGGCATTTACGGCGGTTCCTATGGTGGATTTCTGACAGCTCTTGCGCTGGGCCGCGATTCGGCTCTGTTTGCCGCGGGTGTTGACATTCATGGCGTGCACGACATGACAGGGCGGGGGTCTTCGAAGGCGCCGGATTCGAAAGCTGCCGCCCAGGCCGGAGTGGAATCGTCGCCGATCACCTACGTCGCGAGTTGGAAGTCGCCCGTGCTCCTGATCCACGGCGATGATGACCGCAATGTCCGGTTCAGCCAAACGGTCGATCTCGTGCAGCGCCTCAAAAAGAACAACGTCCCCTATGAAGAGATCGTGATTCCCGACGATACGCACCACTTCCTGCTTCACGCCAACTGGTTGAAGGTGTGCCGAGCGACGGCGGAATTCTTCGACCGGTATCTTCAACCGGCCGGGCCGCGGAAGTAAAGTTGTAGGAATGACGGAGTGGAATCGCCGTGGATTCATCGCCGCAGGCACGTTCGGCCTGGGAATCCGGCTCGCGGAAGGAGTACCGATGAAAGATCCGGAGGTGTTGAAACTTTCGCGCAACGGCTGGATGCCGAATAACGAGCGCTTCCCCGTGTTGCTCTATCGGGGCGTTATCACTGCGGATAAGGGAGACGCTGCCAGCCAAATGGAGCAGCTGTTTCAGAAAAACGGGTGGCCGCCGCAATGGCGGAACGGCGTGTATTCTTTTCACCACTATCACTCGACCGCGCACGAGGTGCTGGGATTCGCCAAAGGCCGCGCAAAGTTGATGCTCGGAGGCGAGAACGGCACAGAAGTAGTTGTGAATGCCGGCGACATCGCCCTCCTTCCCGCCGGCACGGGTCACTGCAAGCTGGACAGCACGTCTGATTTTCTTGTGGTCGGCGCGTATCCTCCCGGTGCGTATGCCGATCTTTTGCGCGAGGCGCCGTCGCCGGAGGCAGCTGCCCGGATCAAGGCATTACCGATTCCGGCAAGCGATCCGGTCGGCGGCGAAAATGGTCCGTTGTCAAAGCTCTGGCTGGCTCACTAAGCGATGGAGATCACCAGGCGAACCGCGCTCGCCATTCCCGGATTGGCATTCGCTGCCGAAGAATCAACTACACAGCAGGGCTGGTGGATGCGGCAGCCTGTTCGCTGGATCCAGACAAACTTCCGTCAGACCGACGCAGGACTCGACGCGAAGGAGCTGGTAAACCGCGCACGCGATTACCGCGCCAACGTCATCCACATCGGTATGGGAGGCATCGCAGCTTACTATCCGACGGACATTCCATTCCATTACCGGAGTCCGCATTTGCCCCCTGGTCGCGATACGTTCGGGGAGATCCTTCAGGAAGCGCATCGCCACGGGATCAAGGTCGTTGGGCGGTTCGATTTGTCAAAGACACGAAAAGAAGCTTACGATGCGCATCCGGAATGGTTCTTTCGCAAAGCCGATGGCCAGCCGGTCATCTTCAACGAACTTTATTCGGTATGCATCATCGGCGGCTATTATCGCGACCAGGGCATAAAGATTCTGGGCGAGGCCTTGGAGCGTTATGAGGTGGATGGCCTGTTCTTTAATATGTTCGGCAATCAGAGCCGGGACT
>CAYTVP010000594.1:0-1889 GCA_964441675.1 uncultured Solibacteraceae bacterium
CACGCCGGTATCTTTGCTGCGCAGAGACTCGTGCAGCGCCTCAAGCGCGGCCTCTCCGCGGAGAACTCCCAGCGCGCGGGCGGCATTCGCGCGGACGCTCGAATCGCGCGAATCCGAAAGTACCTTGCCGAGGGCAGTGATGATCTCGGGTCGAACTTCCACGGACGGGTCGATGAACCGGTCCTCCGTTTCGGAGCGGAATTTACCGACCACCGCATTCCCGGTACGGCGGATTGTGCCGGAAAGGCCGGTACGGATGTAACCGGGAAGGTAGAAGTTCACTAACCCGTCGGTAGCCCGGATGACAATCTCAGGGTCCTCGTCGCCAAGTGCTTCGCGCAGCGGATCGAGCGAATATTGGGAGCCTATCTCCACCAAAGCCTTGACGGCCTCAATCCGAACGGTAGTGTCCGGATCGCGAAGCAAGGGCTTCAGATTGACGATTCCGGAAGGACCGGCTTTAGTAGCTTCCTTCGCTGCCTTGGCCCGTTCCTTCGGGTCACTAGAGGCCGGGTCCTGCGCTAGTGCCGAAAATGTCAATGCCAGGATTACCGCAACGCGCATCTCACCTACCGAACGAATTCAACTTTGGTCTGATGAGGAATCAGGCCGGCCTTGTGTCCTTCATCGAGCAACAACTGGGCGGCTTTGGCGATGATCTCGCCGCCATCGACGGTGTAGTGGTTGACATACATGCCCACAAACTTGTCGGCCAGCGCTGGCTCCATATCCCGGGCGAACTGCATTGCGTATTCGAGCGCCTGTTCGCGGTTGTCGAGCGCAAACTGAATGCTCTCCCGCATCATGCGATTGCATTCCGCCTTGATGTCGTCCGGTAAGGAACGCAGCAGGGCATTCGCGCCGAGCGGCAGCGGAAGGTCGTGCTTCTGCCGCCACCAGACACCAAGGTCGATGATGCGGTGGAAGCCACCCTTGGAGAATGTCAGCTGGGCTTCGTGAATCACCAGCCCGGCATCGACACTCTTGTCGGCGACCGCGGCGGGAATTTGATCAAAAGGGATCACGACCGCTTCAAAATCGGGCTCAAAGAGACGGAGCACGAGATAGGCAGTAGTCATTTTCCCTGGAATCGCGATCCGTTTTCCTTTCAGGGAATCTGGTTTCATTGCGGAAGTCGCAATAACCATCGGGCCGTAGCCGTCGCCGATACTCGATCCGCTGGACATCAGCTGATACTTATCCGCAACGTACGGATAGGCATGATACGAGATTGCAGTCAGCTCGTACTCACCATCCATGGCTTTACGGTTCAGAGTCTCAATGTCGCTTAGAACATGGCGAACCGACACGAGTTGCGACCGGACTTTTCGGGTCGCCATACCGTAGAACATGAAGGCGTCATCGGAATCCGGACTGTGCGCACAAACTATTTCTCTTACTGCTGAAGCTCCCATAGATGCTCGGAAGCCTGATTTTAGCAGAGGTGGTTTTAGAGGTTGGAATGGAGTGGCAAAAGGGACCGAAGACTTTCAGCTCCCGGCGAGCGTTTTGAGCTCCGGCTCCAACTGGAGAAGAGCGTTCTTCAATGCCGCGAGGCCGGCGGCTGCCTCGCTCATATGGCTGCGGCGCCCCATCATTTCCAGGGCTCGCGCGACCTCCGCCACCTGTTCGGCGCCGACGCTGGCAACGGATCCTTTCAACGTATGCGCAGCATGTTCCAAATCGCGTGCGTTGTTGGACTCGATGGCGCGTTCGATCTCGGCGAGAGACTGCCCCTGACTGTCCAGAATCAGACGGGCAACTTCGCGGAGGAGATCCATGTCACCGCCCACGCGCTCTAAAGCGAGCTTGCGATTAAGAACAATCAAGCCGTGTCCGATTTCAGAATCTACCATGGGAGTGCACCATTCGCACTCATCGGCAGGGAC
>CAYTVP010000595.1:0-1875 GCA_964441675.1 uncultured Solibacteraceae bacterium
CGTGAAAAAACCTGGGCGAGACGACCAGGTTTTTTCACGCGATGGGTACCCGGCTGCTCGCCGGCCGGGACATAGATTCACGAGACAACGAGGAGGGACAGAAGGTAGCCATCGTCAACGAATCCATGGCCCGCTACTTCCTCGGCAGCCGCGATGCCGTCGGACGGTCGTTCCGGGTGGCCGGATTTCCTCAGCCGGTGATTGTCGTTGGCGTTGTGGAGGACGCACGTTATCAATCGCTGCGGGAAGCCGCGCCGCCGATCGTTTATCTCCCTTACACGCAAGGATCGATTGAAGGCGCCAACCTCGCCATCCGAACTGTGGGCGATCCCGGTAAGATGGCTGACACATTGTGGAATGAGGCGCATCGGCAGTTTCCTCTTCTGCGGTACCGGGGCGTCACGACCCAGGCACAGCTTGTAAACGGAACTATCGCGCAGGATCGTATGCTGGCGCAGATTTCGGGAGTCTTCGGTTTCGCCGGTGCGTTTCTGGTCTCGCTCGGCTTGTTCGGTTTGACAGCCTATGAAGTTTCCCGCCGTACAGCCGAGCTCGGGATTCGGATTGCGCTCGGAGCGAAGCCATCGAATGTTGTGCGCCTGGTCGTGGGCCGTGCCGTTCTCCTGGTAGGCTGCGGTGTCGGGCTTGGGATGGCTGCCGCAATCGCGCTGATGCGTGTCGTCGAACGGCTCGTGTTCGGCGTACGAGCCACCGAACCGCTAAGTCTGATCCTGCCGGCGTTCACGCTGCTGGCAATCGGTGTGACCGCTGCCTATTTGCCCGCGCGGCGAGCGGCTTCGGTTGATCCGGCGACCGTTCTTCGCGCACAGTAGCCCGTGGAACGGGGCCGTCGGAAGACTCTATCCTGCGTCGCGATGCTCGCCGAAGACGCGGCGCAGCGAGTCGGAGATTTCGCCGAGCGTGCACATGGCTTCGCAGCAGGCAATGATCCGCGGCATGAGATTGTCCGTCGAGCGCGCGGCAGCCTCCAGCGCCGCTAGGGCACTGTCTACGGCCGATTGGCTGCGGGAGGCGCGCACCTCACGAAGGCGTTCGACTTGGCGGCGCTCCAGCTCCGCATCGACACCGAAGGTGGGGACCGGCACGTCTTCGTCTTGTTGATAGCAGTTGACGCCGACGATCTTGATGTCGCCGGATTCAATGCCGCGCTGATACTCATAGGCCGCGCGTTCGATCTCACCACGGATGAATCCGCTTTCGATGGCCGCGAGCGTCCCGCCTTTCTCCTCGATTCGCTCCAGATACCGGCGAGCCTCCGCCTCGATGCGATCCGTCGCCTCTTCGATGGCTAGCGAACCGCCGAAAGGATCTACTGTGCCGGGAACGCCGGATTCCAAAGCGATGATCTGTTGTGTCCGCAATGCGATGCGCGCGGCGGCCTCCGTTGGCAGCCCAAGCGCCTCATCGCGAGAGTTGGTGTGGAGCGATTGGGTTCCGCCCAGGATGGCAGCCAACGCTTGCAGTGTGACCCGAACCACATTCAGGTCGGGTTGCTGCGCCGTCAATGTTGCGCCGGAGGTCTGCGCATGGAAGCGCAGCATCATCGACTTCGGATCTTTCGCTCCGAACCGATCCTTCATGAGCCGCGCGTATAGCCGCCGCGCGGCGCGAAACTTGGCCACTTCCTCAAGAAAGTTGTTGTGCGAGTTGAAGAAGAAGCTTAGACGCGGTGCAAAAGAATCCACCGCCAAACCAGCGCCAATGGCCGCCTCAATATAAGCGATTGCGTTAGCAAATGTGAACGCAATCTCCTGGACCGCGGTCGATCCAGCCTCCCGTATGTGGTAACCCGAAATCGAAATCGTGTTCCACGCGGGCATTTCCTTCTGCGTCCAGCCGAAGAGGTCAGTGATG
>CAYTVP010000596.1:0-1847 GCA_964441675.1 uncultured Solibacteraceae bacterium
GGCTCGATCGAGATCCGGGGTGTTTCCGGGTCGGTGGTCGCAAATACGGTGAATGGAAAAATGATTGTCGTTTTCGACCGTGTGGCACCGGACAAACCGATGTCGCTAACCACGCTCAACGGCGTCGTCGACGTTACTCTTCCCGCGGATACCAAGGCAACACTTCGCCTGAAAACGGACCACGGCGATGTCTTTACCGATTTCGAGCTACCAATCAAAACCGAGACTCAGCGGCAGGAAGAAAAGCGGCGCGATGGGTCCCGCAGGTGGAAAAGCGAAAGCGTAGCAGTGGCCGCGCTCAATGGCGGCGGCCCGGAGATTCGCATGGAAACAATGAACGGAAAGATCTACATCCGGAAAAAGTGAATCGAGCCTCAGTCGCGGTCAATCGAAAGCGTACGAACTTCGGGCTCCGGCAAATCGTCAAACTCGATTCGGGCCGCGCGCATAGCATCTTCGCGGCCCCGGCGAATACGCCATCGGACCGCAACCAACGCGGTGGCAAACAGCGCAAACGAAAGCGGGCTTTTGACGCAGTAGACAATGGTGGTTCCCAGCGCCGATACATATAACGTCACTGCGATGCCATACGCGAGTACGGTCTCGATCAGCGGACGTTTTCCTGGTGAATATGCGGACGTAAAAGGTACGCGCGGAAACTGCAGTAGCAGCAATTCCACCAGGATAAGCGAACACACGAGACAAAGAGCAGCGGCCGCGACACCGGACCAGGGCCCGAGCACTGCAATTTCCAGTGGCAACGCCACTATGATTACCGGTAGAACTCCCCACCAGTGGAGGAAACGAAGGACCGCAGGCTGATAACGCGCCTGTGAAATGCCGCCATCGATGCGGAACACCCAGTTGGCCCGCAGCTCCACCGGCAGCCGGAACAGGTAGCGCAGGCCGGCGAGCGCAAATAAGGAAACGGCGAGCGGCGCCGCTACGGCGGCTTGTTCAATCGCCGCGGATCGCGATCGCCAAGCATCGGCCCCATAGGCAATCGACAAAAAGCTTTGGACAACTAACGCACCGGCCACGGCGATGAATATCGTCCAAATCATGCGGTGTTGACGGCTGCGGCCCAGCGTGGCGCCAACGAAAACGAAGATGCCTTGTTCGCCGGGATGCCGAACGGCTGATAACGTCCGGACATAACCGCCGGCAGGCATATGGCGGGCAGGAGATTTACGGCAAAAATGAAGATTGTGGCAATCCCAACCAGCGCCAGGAACTTCGCGATGAAAATCTGGCGCGGCTGAAGCGGGAGGCTTGCAAGCGCAAGGTAGTCGCGAAGACCTGGAAACAGGGATGGCCACAGCAGCGTTGTCATCATCCCGGTAAGAGTCATCGACAGCGTGATAAAGAACAGGTGATCGCTCAGGGCCGCACGCTCAAAATACTCGGGCGTGTCGAGAGACATCAGCGCTCGATACTTCGCGAAATACGCCTGAGTTACCAGGACGGCCAGCGAAGCAACGATGCCAATAACACCCGCGGCAACGACCTTTAATTGCTCGGGAGTGGATACCAGGTCGCTGTCGAAGAAGCGCAGGAAGAAATGGCGGCGCAGCTCGAAATCAACGGAGTGGGTTTCTTCCCACCAGTCGGGATGAAGCCGGCGAACGAGAGGTCTCATCAGAATCAGGAACGCATTGCTTGCAGAATGTTTTGCGCGCGCGTCGCGGGATCTTCCTGCTGCGTCAACTGCGCGAATACTGCTTCGAGAGAGGCCTGCTGCATCAGTGTCCGGAGATTGCCGACAGCATCATGCGCAACAACCTTCCCCTTACGGAGAATGACCACTCGCGAGCAAACTTTTTCTACTACTTCGAGGACATGCGAAC
>CAYTVP010000597.1:0-1846 GCA_964441675.1 uncultured Solibacteraceae bacterium
GGAAAGCCCCTCCTCCGAACCTGATTGGATGACATCGGACAGCCGGAGGCGACCGCCCGTATGGACACGGAAACTTGCGAAGGAATCGCGATCCTCGCCACGGCAGGCGAGGCTCAACACTCGCGGGCTTTGGTAGATTACGTCCACTTTCCGCTTCCCTGGACGATCGGTGCACCCACGGATCCAGGCGTTCATCTGTTTGGCGGATTCCGGAGCCAGCACTTCCACCCATTCTTTATCGCCCTCGGCATGGGCCTCCAGCCGTAGTTCAGTAGTAGAAACCGTTCGTCCGCATCCGGTGGCAACAAGCGCTAGCGTAAACGCTGCGCAAGAAAAGCGCATAGATCGATCTTTCTGTCGCGAGCTTCTTCGAGACGCCGCAGATACTCAACACGGGAGATCTCGTATGCTCCCATGGTACTGAGATGCGGAGTCAGAAACTGAACGTCGAATAGGCGAAATCCTGCGGCCCAAAGTGTCCGGACTGCCTCAACAAGGGCCACCTTCGAAGCATCTGTCGACCGGTGAAACATGCTCTCTGCCATAAAGGCGCCACCGCGCTGCACGCCGTATAGCCCTCCAGCCAGCGTGTCTCCGCGCCAGACCTCCACTGAATGGGCGAACCCGGACGAATGCAAGCCGCAGTATGCTTCAACAATTTCCGGTACGATCCATGTTCCTTCTTCGCGCTCTGCGGAACATTCGTCGATGACGCGCCGAAAGCACCGGTTCCAGGAAACGCTGAAGATTTCGCGCCGCAGCGATCGCGCAAGGCTTCGCGACACGTGCAAATGATCTACATCGATCACGGCGCGCGGGTCCGGACTCCACCAGTGGGGCGGCTCGTATTCGTTGTACCAAGGGAAAATCCCATGGTCGTACGCAGCCAAAAGAAATCGTTCCGAAAGATCGCCGCCGATCGCCAGAAGCCCGTGTTTCGGCGCTTTGCGGGGGTCTGGAAAAAGATTCGCTGGCTCTGCCTTCACGAATTACCACTCACAGCCGGTTAAGTCCCATCGTATACCGAACATTGGACCGGCTCGGTGGCTTGCTCACTGAGCCGGATTAGCTTTCGCCGCTACGCAAAAATTTGGTCGTGAACGTTTCCGGCCACATCGGTCAAGCGGAAATCACGGCCCGCGTACCGGTAAGTCAGCCGTTTGTGATCCAGCCCCAAGAGGGCGAGAAGCGTAGCGTGCAAATCGTTGGTGTGCATGCGTCCCTCCACTGCCTTGACGCCAAGCTCATCGGTGCTGCCGTAGCTGAATCCTTTCTTTACTCCGGCGCCAGCGAGAAACATCGAATACCCAGTGATGTTGTGATCGCGGCCATCCGGCCCCTGTGCCATTGGCAGGCGTCCAAATTCCGATCCAAAGAGCACCAGTGTGTCTTCGAGGAGTCCGCGCTGTTTTAAGTCCGTTAGCAACGCTGCCGTCGGCTGGTCGACCAAGCTGGTGCGATCGATGAGACCTTTATGCAGATTGCTGTGGTGATCCCATCCGGATTGGCAAACTTCGACGAACCGAACACCTGCCTCGCTCAGCCGGCGCGCCATCAGGCACTGGCGGGCAAACGATCCCTTCGGGCCCGGCTTCACGCCATACGCATCGAGAACGCTCTGAGGCTCCTTCGATAGATCCAACAGTTCGGGCACTTTGGACTGCATGCGGAATCCCAATTCGTAGGACTCGATGATTCCATCGATGGGATCGGGAGCATTCGGAGCCTTCGCCAGATCGTGATTCATCGCCTGCAGCAGATCCAATTGACGGCGCTGCAGCGCTGGTGCGGATGATGCCTGAACGTTGGGCAGGAATCCTTGATCGCTGATTCGAGTGCCCTGAAA
>CAYTVP010000598.1:0-1838 GCA_964441675.1 uncultured Solibacteraceae bacterium
TTGCCGCCCGAAAAGGTTACCAGATCGAAGCCCATCTTTACCCATTTCGACAGGTTCTCAATGGGAGGAACATCCGCGGCGGCATCGTTGAACGTCGGGACCTTATGCTTCTTGCCCAGCTCGACGAATTCCTTGTCCTTGATCTTGCCGATGTTGTTATTGGCATTGAAGAACAGCATCATCGCGGTTTTCTCGCTCACCGCGCGCTCCAGGTCTTCGGCGGTTTCCACTTCCACCATTTTGATGCCGCAATTGCGTACCGCGTGATCATAGCCGTAGCGATGACTCTTCTGAACGATCACTTCGCTTTTCATGCCGGTAATGTCGGGCAGGCGGCGGATCTTCTCCCGGTCGTCGCCTGTCAGACAGGCAGCGGTTCCGACCGTCAGCGCGCTAGCCGCGCCGGCAGTCACCATGCAAGCCTCCGCGCCCGCCAATTCCGCGATGCGCTTGCCGGCGGCATCCTGAACTTCGTTCAACCGAACGTAGCTCTTCGATGCATATTGGATCGCGGCCACTACTTCCGGCTGCATCAACGACGCCGTCAAAGTTGTATATGTACCCGCGCCATTGATGAAGGGACGAATACCGAGTTCCTTGAAATAATCTCGGGACCCGTTGGTCTTTTTCGCGGCTGAAGCTCCTGAAGCAAGCACCCCGGACGCGGCTGCGGTTTTCAGAAAATTGCGGCGGTTGGGCATGCGCCCAGAATAGCAGCCTACAGGCTATTTCGGTGCCTTCGAGAGCGGAGAGATCACGCAGGTTTGGGCTGAGCCCAGGGCATTCCCGTCCACTTGCGAATCAACAGCTCCGACAGAGTCAGCAGGATGGCAATCCCCAACAGTGCGGGCCACAGTGCCAGCGTAGAAGAAACACCCCGCCCCCCGGAATTGAACACTTGCCCAGGCGATGGATTTACCCGTCCACCTGTGTAGGCTGCCACCTGTTTCAGCAATTCTTCGTCGGCTCCATACTCGCCCAACTCGCGCTCCGGACGATAGTATCCTGCTTCGGGAAACACACGAGTTTCGCGCAGCGGCCGCACGCGAAACAGTCCCTGGCGATCATCAATCGGTGTACGGGCGCGGTAGACCCCGGCCGCGATTTTCTGCACGGTCATCGGACGCTGAAATCCCTCGGGACCAAATGCATACAAGGCGGGCACGGCGGAGGGCTCCGTCATGTTGCGTCCCAGGCGGTACTCGGCAACCAGGTCCGTAGTTGTCGGATCAAAATCGATCGAGACTTCGCCGGCTTCGGCATGCGGCAACAGATCCCGCAAAAGATTCGTCCAGAAACGATCGAACCCGGCCCAGCTTACCCAGGACTCGGCCCAACGGTTCTTGGCGTCGGAGGAAAATATGGCTGCGCGCCCCAAACCGTACTGCCACCGGACCAGCAGCGGATCTGTCTGGTCTCCGCTCGATCCGGGAACAGTAAGAAGCGTTTCGGCCGAAGATTTCGCACGGAACTTTACGTAGCCTCGCAGCTCCGGCGCTTTTGCGATGTCGATTCCGTCAAGAATCTGGGCCTGGCGAACCACAGTCGGGACAACGGGCTTCTCGACCGCGGTCGAACCCGTGTGCTCCATGACGTCGCGCAGCAGGATCTGTTCGAGGCCGGAAGGATCGTTCAGGAAGTAGGGCTTTCCCTTGGATAGATTCGCAATGCGCTCAAGATATGCGCGATTCACATCCTGACCGAGGCCGACAGTCGAAATGGTGATCTTTTGCTGGAACGCCTCCCGCGCGATCGTTACGCTGTCGCCTTCTTCGGAAATGCCATCGGTCAACAAAACGATATGTTTGAATGTCGCCTTAACCGGCAGGGTACGCCGG
>CAYTVP010000599.1:0-1826 GCA_964441675.1 uncultured Solibacteraceae bacterium
TTAAATAACGTGCTTTATATCGAGCTGATCTCCGGCGATTCTCGTAGCCTTATCGCGCTTACTTTCAACGCACGATAGATCGTTGGAGTGGCCTCAAGAGGGGGGTCGATGCGGAGCATTGCGATTCGACTGGTTCATCGCGACGAAACCGTTCGCGAAAGCTGGCGCGAGGCGCTGGCTCATCTGCCCGCCTCGATTATCTGTTCGGAGGTCAGCGATCCGGGGACGCTTACGCCCGGAGACATTATCGTAATCGGAGAAACCGGAGAGATTTCCGCCGTCTTCAATCAGATAAGGGCCTTTCATGCCGCGTGTCCCGGCTTACGAGTTATTTTTGTCGCCGCCGAAAGCTCGGAGGAATTGGCTATCGCGGCAATCAAGTCCGGCGTCAGCGACTATGTATACGGATCCTCATTGCCGGACGCTCTCACCGCCGCCACGGCCCGATTAGTCAACCAGCCGATATATCCGCACTGCCAAACACCAGATCTCGCTTCCGAAATAACCGTTCCATCGCAGAACAAGGCCCCTGGTGAGACTCAAGCATTTGTAGAGGAACATCTGGTCGGCGAAGGAATCGAGATGAGGCGCATCCGTACTCAGATCCGTCTGGCTGCCGTTGCCGGCAGCACCGTATTGGTTACCGGGGAAAGTGGTACCGGAAAAGAACTCGCCGCCCGAACTTTACACACGATGAGTGGCCGTGCCGGCCAAATGGTTACTTTGAACTGTGCCGCGATCCCGGACTCTCTCCTCGAAAGTGAGCTTTTCGGTTATGAACGGGGAGCCTTTACTGGTGCATACCGGTCGGAGCCCGGAAAGCTTGCGCAGGCCGAAGGCGGAACGCTTTTCCTCGATGAAATTGGCGAAATGAGCTTGATAGCGCAAGTCAAGCTTTTACGCGTAATTGAGACGAAAGAAGTCCAGCGCTTGGGGTCGCGGCGAAACTCGCGAGTCAACGTCCGCGTCCTCGCGGCCACAAACCGCAAACTCGAGGATCTGGTAGCGCAAGGACGCTTCCGGGATGATCTCTACTATCGCTTGAATGTAGTCGAAGTTCACATGTCACCGCTGCGCGACCGGATGGAAGATCTACCTCTGCTGATCTCGCACTATGTGGGGGTGCTCAATGCACAGTTTCACCAGAATGTCTCCGGGATTGACCAACAGGCACGGGAGTGCATGTCCAGATATTCCTGGCCCGGAAACATTCGTGAATTGCGGAATGTCCTCGAAGCGGCATATGTCAGTCAACCCATAGGCATTCTTCGATTTGCCAATCTTCCTGAGCATTTTCGCCATAAATCAACCCTTCTGCGCGAAACGCCCGGAGCGATGTCGGAGCGGCAGCTTCTCCTTAGCACCTTGGATTCCACTCAATGGAACAAAAGCCGTGCTGCCGAGAAGCTTCAGTGGTCTCGTGTCACGTTGTACCGAAAGCTTGCGAAATACGGCATCACCGATCCGTCGCGAGCTTAGCCGGTAGCTCCACTGTTACGGGGCGTGTTACAGGTTTACACTTTCTGGAACAGTGAGCGTTACAGCGCTCATTTATTGGCGGGAGCGCGGCGGGCCCGCTGCCTTAACGATTCACTGGCAGTCGCATAACTCAAGATTGTTTCATCCGCAGCTTACATTTCATTTTTGCGGCTTCCGGTCTGGCACAACTATCCCCTTTGCATAAGTTACTGAGTTCATTACTCATAACTAACTATCGACAGCTATAAAGACGATTGGACACAGAAATGCGAAGCTATTGCTCGCGCCAACGTCTATTGATCGAACTGAGACACAAATGGAAGGCCGCTATGCAAACTACTTCAAGG
>CAYTVP010000600.1:0-1811 GCA_964441675.1 uncultured Solibacteraceae bacterium
GGGAGCGTGTGACTGCTGCTTGCGAGATAGCAGACCGACGCCAGACTCAAGCTTGCCAACGGCCCTGCGAACCATACCCGCAGCCTGCCCGCGGGACGGATCGTATAAAGTCCCGGAATTCGGAGTATGGTATAGGGAATAACACCCAAGTAACCTAACAGCCGTATGCGATCGGGTCTTAAACCTTCTGTCCAAGCCGCAAGCGCATGTCCCGCCTCATGAATCAGGATGGACATAGAAACGCCAGTGAGCATCGCAACCGCTAACTCCAAACCGGATGGAGTCCATGTCGGGGTCGCCGCCACGGGCGCTACAAGCCAAACAACGCTCGCAGCCATGACGGACAGGATTATTGCGGGAGTAAGCAGACGCGACAGAAAGCTCCATAAGCGCCAACCTGACGACATACTGCTGATTCCGATTTCAAGCCAAGTTACTGAAAGACGGTTGAGGTCCGACACATAATTACTTCCCGCAACCAAGCCTGCCTCAGTAAGCTTTCGGTAGAATTCTGGGACGTCAAGCGTCCAGCCGTGCGCCAGAACTAGTTCACTAATTTCGGCGAGCGATCGATTTCCATCGCAGCATTGAACCGCGCACCAAATGGCATCGATGCTTTCGGCTGGCACTCGCATATAGCGATCCAACTCGATGTTTCCGATGATGAACGTTCCGGGAAACAGTTCCCATCGCCCCATCCTGTCTATTAGTTGTGGTTTGCAAGCCTGTTCCACGCACTGCTCCGTACTCCGATATCCGCGGGCAACGGTGATGTTTGCACCTGTATCGGAAATGAATAAACTCAGTTAGAGAGAGGCACCCGCCGGCGGGCGGATGCCTCCACGGACGGTACCTTCCTACCGGGGGTGGACGATGTCGCAGTTTCCGCAAGATGACTGTGCTGCGGCGAATGACTCTTCCATCGTCTCGACTTCCTTCAGATTGATAGCTTCGGCGGTGAAGGCCACTGCATCGACCGTGAGTTGATCGTTCTTCATCTTCGTTTCCTCCTTTCGTCAAAGGTGCCCCTGCATGAAGACATAGACTTTCCGCAGGGTTATCGTCAGGCGAATTGCCTGTCTACGATGTCGCTGTGAACTGATGCAGGATCGGCCAATAGATCCAGGCGGCGGGGTCGAGTCTTACTTCGCGCTCCAGAGCCCCGTACAGATCGGCCGTGATTGTTTCGGTAGATGCGGTCCGGTCTAATTTGATTTCCGGGCCAACAATGATCTGAAACCGGTGAAATGAATCTCGCACCAGTTTGATTGGAATCAGAGGCGCGTTGCTTTGCTTATAAATCCACGGAACACCCGTGTTCGCTTGTACAACACCACCGAGAAATGGAACTCCGCATTGGGCACGCTTGTAACGAGCGGCGTCATGCCCGAAGTAAGTAGCCAGGTCCCCCGTCGGGCGCGGTGCGATTCCATCCGGAAAAACAAGGCCCATGCCACCCTGGTTAATTGCGCGGCAAATCTTCAGAGCACTTTCGAAAGTAAATGCTGTATACCACTTTACCTGGCCGCAGCCCTTCAACCGCGCAGCTAACTCGGGGTTGTCCGAAGGAAGCACGCGATTGTGGTTGTTCCAGGGAATTCCACCTGCTCCGGTAAAGGAATACCCGCGTAACCATAGCAATAACACTAGTAAGTGCGAAGAACTAAAGTGAAAGCTGCTCAGCAATACACCTTGCCGTTTCGCCAGAGCACCGTCAAGATGCTCCAGTCCACGAAATACGCAATGGCGTCGCAGCCAATGACCAACCTCCAGTTCCGGTAGTTCGGTCAATAATGCTAAGTCGACGTCGC
>CAYTVP010000601.1:0-1782 GCA_964441675.1 uncultured Solibacteraceae bacterium
CCGCCGAGGATGCGATCAAGCAGGCGGCTGCCGCCGATTTGCTGTTGACCGACATTCGCCTGCCGGGCATGGATGGATTGGATCTGCTCGAGGCGGTACACCGCCAGAACGCCGGACTTCCCGTGATCGTCATGACCGCCTATGGCACCGTGGAAACAGCGGTCAACGCCATGAAAGCCGGTGCGGCGGATTTTCTCCAGAAGCCGTTCTCTCTCGATCATCTGATGACTGTCGTCACGAAGGCCTTGCGTGTTCGGGAATTGATAGACGAGAACCAGAAACTCAGACAGGAACTGGGCCGGCGTTTTCAGCTGGACAACGTGGTCGGGCGAAGCGCGGTAATGCAGGAAATTTTTGCCACCATCGAACGGGTGGCGCCCTCCCGCGCTACAGTGCTGCTGGCCGGCGAAAGCGGCACCGGCAAAGATCTGATCGCCCGTGCAATCCACCAGCGCTCGCCGCGCGCGGAGCGTCCATTCGTCAAGATCGATTGCACGGCGCTGCCTGAAAACCTGATGGAGAGCGAGTTATTCGGCTATGAGAAGGGTGCGTTCACCGGGGCGGCGTCCTCCAAGCCGGGAAAGTTCGAGCAGGCCGATACCGGCACGGTTTTCCTGGACGAGATCGGCGACGTACCGCCTGCTGTCCAGGTAAAGCTGTTGCGAATCCTGCAGGACCGCGAGCTCGAACGCCTGGGCAGCAATAAAGTCCGTCCCCTGGACGTACGCGTGATTGCGGCTACAAATGCCGATCTTCGCGCCGCGCTGGAACAGGGCACGTTCCGCGAGGATCTGTATTATCGCCTGAATGTTGTGCCGATCAATATTCCCCCGCTACGGGCGCGAACTGAGGATGTTCCGGAGCTTGCCCGGCGGTTCGCCGGCGGGGTAACCATCACATCCGCCGCCATGGAAAAGCTGATGCTGTGGCACTGGCCGGGAAATGTTCGGGAACTGGAAAACGTCATGGAGCGCAGCTTGTTGCTGCGCCGGGGCGATGCGCTGGAGGCACAGGACGTGCTGCTCGAGGCGCCACGTAGAGGGCTGGAGGCAGATCATTTTCTTCCGGATGGAATGACGCTTGACCAATATGAGCACTTGCTGATTCGCGAGGCGCTGGATCGTGCCTCCGGGAACAAATCCCAGGCGGCGAGGTTGTTGGGCATCACGCGCAACGCGCTTCGCTACCGGTTGAGTCAGATGGGCGTCGAGGATTCCGGGGAAAAGTAGAACTCGCCGCGGGCGATCAATTCCGCGGGGCCCGTCAGGTAGAGAGAATCGTCCCAACGTAAATCCAAGGGTCCCGCTTCGGTCTGGATCGTAACGGGGCTTGTCACCAGCTTTCGCACGATGGCCGCGACGGCGGCCCCGGTGGAGCCGGTTCCGCTGGACATCGTGGCTCCGGCGCCGCGTTCGAAGAAACGCGCTTCTACTTCGTGCGGTCCAATCACTTTTACGAAAGAGATGTTGCTGCGGTTCGGAAAGCGCGGATGCCGTTCGAGTTCGCGCCCAATGGCTTTCCAATCGGCCGGTATCTCCGCAACCAGGAGCGCGCATTGCGGATTGCCTACGCTGAGGACTACCGCGGGATAGCCGGACATCGAAGCGTTCTCGTCCTCGACAGAAGGAAGCCCCATGTTCATCTCGAACATAAAGCGAAGTCCATCGCGATCGATCAATTCGAGCGATTTCGGACCGGCTCCCGTGGCGATCGTGACAGGGCTCGCGGCCAAGCCTTCGTGGACCACGAGCGCCGCCGCGCAGCGAGTGCCATTCCCCGAAA
>CAYTVP010000602.1:0-1773 GCA_964441675.1 uncultured Solibacteraceae bacterium
ACCAATGGTGTCGTCGGCGGCGGATTGCCCCTGGCTACCGGTGCCGGGCTAAGCGCGCAACTACGTAAGAGCGGCCAAGTGACTATCTGCTATTTCGGCGACGGTGCCGTCAACAGCGGCTCCTTTCACGAAAGTGTAAATTTCGCCGCTATCTGGAATCTGCCGGTGGTCTACGTTTGCGAGAACAATCTCTACGCCACGGAAATGGCGTTCTCGCGAGCTACGAAGAATGTCAACGTCGCCAGCCGCGGGGCCGCTTACGGAATGCCTGCGATGGCCGTTGACGGAAACGATGTCTTGGCCGTATACGATGCGGCGGGTGAAGCGATTGAACGGGCACGTTCCGGAGGCGGACCAACGTTGCTGGAGTGCAGGACCTATCGAATCGTGGGACACCACGAGGGTGATCCGGGCACGGACTATCGCACTCGCGAAGAGGTGGAGAGTTGGAAGAAGAAATGTCCCCTCTCGGTTCTACGCGAAAAAGCTTTGGGCGCTTCGTGGGTGAACGTCAGCGAGTTTGAGAAGATCGCCGATGAAGTTCAGGACTGGTTGGATGATGCAGTCGAGTTCTCGCGGACTAGTCCGAATCCCGACCCGGCAACGGTAATGAAATACGTCTTTTGCAGCGAGGATGGGCAGTGACAACCGAATCCAAGAAGACTACTTATGTTGAAGCCGGTGTGGAAGCTCTGCGGGAAGAGATGGCCCGGGATGAGTCCGTCTTCTATATCGGACAGGGAATTGGCCCGCGAGGCGGCAACTTTTCTCAGACCCGCGGCCTCTGGAAGGAGTTCGGCGACCATCGGCTGCGTGATACCGGCATCTGCGAGCTCGGCGCAACAGGAGTGGCGATTGGCGCAGCCATGGCCGGCAGCCGGGCGATCGTCGACGAAGTGTTCCTCGATTTCATCCTGGAGGCGATGACCCAGGTTATTCAGCAAGCCGCCAATGTCCACTATTCCTCGGACGGTAAGATCAAAGTTCCGGTAGTCATCCGCGGCGCGATGGGAGCCGTACGCAATGCCGGGTCTCATCACTCGCACGCTTTCTACGCCTGGTTTGCGCAAACACCAGGATTGAAGGTAGTCGTGCCATCCACGCCCTACGATGTCAAGGGACTGCTGAAGACGGCTATTCGTGACGACGGCCCTGTGTTGTTCATTGAACACAAGGCTCTTTACAACACGAAGGGAGAGATCCCAACTTCCGACTACACGATCCCCTTTGGTCAGGCACGCATTCGCCGCGAAGGAACCGATCTGACGCTCATCGCAGTGGGGAAGATGGTCGAGCAAGCGCTAGACGCTGCTGAAATTTTGCATCAACAGGATGGAGTGTCCGTCGAGGTAATCGACCCCCGGACCATCGTTCCGTTGGATCGGAAGGCTCTGGCGTCTTCCATCTCCAAAACCGGCCGGGTTGCAATCGTCGATGAGGCGCCCGCCAATTGCGGGTTCTCAGCGGAAGTTTTTGCGATCGCCTGTGAGGATTGCTTCGATGACTTGGATTCCCCTCCGTTGAGAATCTGTTCTCTCCCTGCGCCGAATCCATTCAGCCCGGTTCTGGAGGATCAGATGATTCCCAGCATCGACCGGATCGTATCCGAGATTCGTGGAGCTTTCACAGCCTAGGAGCATCAGTGCAGCAAGAGATCGTCATGCCCCAGTTGGGGCTCACCATGACTGAAGGAGCCGTCTCCGCTTGGATGAAGAAGCCGGGAGATCGAGTCGAGCGCGGCGATATTCTTTTCCTGGTTCAAACCGACAAGGT
>CAYTVP010000603.1:0-1768 GCA_964441675.1 uncultured Solibacteraceae bacterium
GCCGCCGATATCCTAGCAGGAGATCGCAGATCGCTGGCACGCGCCGCAACACTGGTAGAAAATCGCAAAGCGGAGGACTTGCTGATCCAGCTGTTCCCGCATAGCGGCCGCGCCCTGATCGCAGGTATTACAGGCCCCGGAGGCGTGGGGAAATCAACGCTGGTCGACCTGCTGATTCGAACACTACGCGCGGAAGGCAAAACGGTTGCCGTAGTTGCCATCGATCCATCGAGCCCGTTCAGCGGCGGAGCGGTACTGGGCGATCGTGTGCGAATGATGCAGCACCATGCCGACCCAGGCGTCTATATTCGCTCGATGGCGAGCCGCGGCGCGCTGGGCGGCCTCGCGGCAGCAGCCTCCGACATGACAATTTTATTGGACGCTGCCGGGTTCGATGTCATCTTCGTGGAAACCGTCGGTGTGGGACAGGGAGAAGTGGAGATCATTCAGGTGGCGTCCGTCACCGCCGTCGTCCTGGCGCCAGGTATGGGCGACGAGGTTCAAGCGATGAAGGCCGGCATCATGGAGATTGCCGATCTGTTTGTCATCAACAAGGCTGATCTCGAGGGCGCAAACCAGCTGGAACAGGATATCCGGCACACCGGCTTTGACGGTCCGGTGGTTCGCACTATCGCCTCGGCCGGGGAAGGAGGCGATCAAGTGATCGCAGCCCTGCGAAGCATTCCGGATGCGAGGCGCACCGTCCGCTGGAAGGCAAGATTGCGCGAGATGCTTCGTGAAAGACTGCTCGAACGGCTATCCTTGGAGGAGTTGGATCGCGCCGCAGATGATGTAGCGGAGCGACGCCGCGATCCCTACTCAGTTATCCATGAATTCTGTAACAGGCATATCAGAAGCCGGACTGCCGATTGATCATCTCGGGATTGCAGTACGATCCATTGAAGCCGCACTCCAGTTCTGGGGAGATCAACTCGGCTTTCCCGTGGCGTCACGGGAAACGGTGGAAATCGAGAAGGTTCACGTAGCGATGCTTCCCGCCGGGGCCACGCGCATTGAACTGCTCGAGGCGTCAGCGCCCGATTCGGTGATTGCAAAGTTTATTGAGAAGCGAGGCGAGGGGATACACCATGTCGCGATTCGAGTGCCGGATCTTGCAGCTGTCGCCGCCCGCTTGAAAAAGGCCGGCAGACAGATTCTAAATGAACCGCGCGCGGGCGCCGGAGGCCATCAGTATGTGTTCGTCCACCCCGCCTCAGCCGGCGGCGTACTACTGGAATTGATTGAGGAGCGTCATTGAGACATCACGCCGATATCGGAATTATTGGGGGCTCGGGACTATACTCGATGCCCGGCTTTGAAGCTGTCGAAAAGGTGGAGGCGAGGACGCCGTTCGGTTCGCCGAGCGACCCGCTGATATTAGGGACGCTAGCGGGTAAGCGGGTGGCGTTTCTCGCACGCCACGGAGCAGGCCACCGGATTTCTCCCGGCGAGTTGAACTTCCGCGCCAACATCTACGCGATGAAACAGCTCGGCGTTCGCTTCATCATCTCGCTCAGCGCGGTGGGATCGCTCAAGGAAGAGCACGCTCCCGGACACTTCGTGTTGGTCGATCAATTCTTCGATCGCACTAAGGGACGGATATCGACATTCTTTGGCGAGGGCCTGGTAGCACATGTCAGCCTGGCACATCCGGTCTCTGAAGAGCTGCGGGCCATAGTGTTTGAAGCCACCAAAGCCGCGGGCGTGATTGCAAAAGACGGCGGCACATACCTCTGCATGGAGGGTCCGGCTTTCTCGACGCTGGCCG
>CAYTVP010000604.1:0-1762 GCA_964441675.1 uncultured Solibacteraceae bacterium
CCGCGCAAAGGCACCGGATCGCGAGGCCTTTGCGCGGACCACGAGGAGCGCATGCGCAAAGTCAACGGCGGCTGGATAGCGGGTGTTCGAAGCGTGGGCGTGCAGGGCGATTCCCGCACTTATCGCTCGGTCTGGATCTTCGGAGAAACTCCTACGGAATCGCTGCTCGAACGTGCCGGCAAGCAGGTGAATGAATTGCGCGAAGTGAATCGTGCGATCAGCCTTCTGGACGGCGTCGTTCCGCTCGACCACCTGCATGTGAGGCCTGCCACCTTGTCCGCGGAACGAATGGAACGTCTTCGCCGGGCGGATGCGATTGTACGAAAGCTGTCTACCGACTCCGGGTTCGAGCGTGACGTATGGCAGTTCCCCGTCGTACTGATCCCGCTTGGCAGCGTCGAGCATCCCGACTCAGTTGTTCTACGGCCGATCCATTCCGTCGACGGGATGACGGCCAGTGTCGTCCTGATGCACCCCAAGCTGCTCGATCGCATGGCGCGCGAGATTCTGAGCATTGGCGGCATTGCCGCGGTGTTCTACGACGTCACCAACAAACCACCGGCAACAATTGAATGGGAATAGACTCCGTTACGCCCTCGGCTTGTAGGCGACGCAATCGATTTCTACTTTCATTCTCGGATTCGCAAACTTGCACTCGATCGTAGTCCGGGCAGGTTTGGCCGTACCGAAAACGGTGGCATATACAGCATTCATTGCCTGAAAATCGCGGCCGTCGGCTAAGTAGACGTTGCATTTCACAACGTCCGCCATCGAAGCACCACAGCCTTCGAGGATGATCCGAATATTATCCAGCACAAGTTTGGTCTCGTGCTGGATATCGCCATACAGGTACTGATCCGTCTTCGGATCGACCGGGCCCTGGCCGGAGACATAAATGAAATCCCCCGCCCGGACGGCCGGCGAATACGGGCCGCGCGGGATCACCGATCCCGGCGGCGTGATTCGTTCGATCATCAATCGGTCTTCTTTTTCCGAGTAGTGGTACGGGGCCGCCGCGTGGTTGATCCCGACGCAGCGCGCTTTCGCGCAGGGGCTTTCCTCGGCTTCGGCGGCGGCGGATTCGGCTCGAGAATCGTCGGCTGACCTTCCACGTAAGGCTGAGGCCCGTCGTCCTCTTCTTCCTCCGGAATCGCTTCTACCGGCTTCGGCGGTTCCGCCTGCGGATAGAACTCCGCTCCTAGGAAGACAATCAAGCCGCGCTCCTCATTGGGAACCAGCTTCACCACCGTCTTATCCTGTGCGTAGTTGAGAAATTCGGAAAACTCCTGGAATCCGAAATTCTTCGCGTCGAACTCCGGGTGTTCTTCCGCCATCCAGTGCGACAACTGCTCGCCGGTACCACCCGCCTCCTCAAGATCGAGGCGGTGATTCTCGAGCACATCGCGCAACGCCGGCAGGGCTTCCTCGGGTTCCGGCAACGGGCGGGCAAGCCCACCGGATTTCCGCTCGATAATCACCCGGCCGCCGCTGCCGGACACGTTCACCAGTTCGGATTTCTTCAATTTGTCAACGAAATCCGAGAAGCTGAAGCAGCCATAAGCGCGTTCACTGAAGGCGGAATCGAGTTGCAGCATGGTGGACTTCAACAGACCTAGCTGAGGCTGGACGTTTCGGCGTTCGAGTACTTGCAGAGCGCGGTCCACCAAAGGCATGGCATGGGAAAGATCGAGTGAGGCGGGCCGCTGCCTGGGCGGACGCTTATCGCCGCCGCGGTCACGATCGCGGTCGCGGTCGCGGCGGC
>CAYTVP010000605.1:0-1757 GCA_964441675.1 uncultured Solibacteraceae bacterium
ATATTCCGGTGATGCTGTTCTGTGCTGCAATGTCGCTCGCAACCGGGATCGTCCTTGGTATCCTGCCGGCTCTTCGCAGCAGCAACCCCAATGTGGAAGCCATCTTGAGATCTGCCGGCCGTGGAGCTACTCTCGACCGCAAGCCGCACAGATTGCTGAGCGGATTCGCGGCTGCGCAGGTCGGGCTGGCATTTCTTCTGCTTACTGCAGCCTTGCTTTTGACGCGGAGCCTGGCCGGGCTGATCCAGTCGGACTCCGGTTTCCGCAGCGAGCGATTGATAACGATGACATTGAAGCCCCCCGAGTCCCGCTATGCGCAGAAGCCCGCGCTCGTCCAACTCTACTCTGAGTTGCAGGAACGTCTGCGCCAGTTGCCGGCAGTCGAGCGAATTGCCCTGACAACCAGCCTTCCGCTTCAACCTCACTCCAGCAGCCCGTTTCGAATAGTTGACCGTGTGGTGAATCCCGATCAGCCGCAGCCTCATGCGGAAGCGCTTGTCGTTAATCCGGAGTATTTTGACGTCCTGGGAATACCCCTTTTGCGCGGACGAAATTTCGATCGAGGGGATACAGCGTCTGCTTCCCGCGTTGTCTTGATCGATGCGCAATTGGCGGAGGAGTTCTTTCCAAATGAAGATCCCCTGGGGCGGCAGATCGTTCACATGGGACCGGCTGCCACGATTATTGGCGTAGTCGGCAGCACCAGCCAACTCGAAGTCGGCGGACCAGCAAAGGCGACCGCTTACTATTCGCTGCAACAATCTCCGCAAAATCCGGTAATTGCCGTCGTGCGGACGCCGTTAGATCCGGGCAATTTGACAGCAATGGTTCGACCGGCAATCTCCGGCATCGATGCAGAGATCCCGATCTTTCAAGTGCGCGAGCTAAAAGAGCTGATAAACCGGTCGTTGGGAGCCAGGAAGTTTGGCGCTTACCTGCTGGCCGGATTTGCTGCCACGGCGATCGCACTGTCCGTCATCGGCATCTATGGCGTGCTGAGCTACATCACTCGCGAAAGGACATTTGAATTCGGAATCCGCCTGACCTTGGGCGCACAGCGGTCGGACATCGTTCGATCGGTAATCCTACGGGGAGCCTGGATGGCTGGGATTGGGCTGGCGGCTGGCCTGGCGGGTTCGGTGGTTTCAGGGCGTTTCATCGCTGCCCTGCTCTATCGCGTCTCTCCGAACGATCCTGTGACGCTGTTCATCGTCGCCGGCTGTCTTTGCTCCGTTAGTCTGTTGGCCTCAATCCTGCCCGCCTGGCGAGCTAGCCGCCTCGATCCAGCCGCCGCTCTGCGCAGCGAATAACAAAAAATCGGCCGGAAACGCCGGTACCACCCTGATTGCCGCCTGCTATATCATTGGCGCATGCTGCAGATTCAGCGGCGGCAGGAAACCGCCGATGTTGTCGTAATTGGTTCCGGAGCCGGCGGGGGCACAATGACGCGTGTCCTGGCAGGGCTCGGCGTGAATGTGACGCTGATCGAGGCGGGGCCAATGCTGAATCCCGCCCGTGATTTCAAGGAGCATATGTGGCCCTATCAGGTGCCGCATCGCGGGGCCGGGACCGGCAAAATGTACACCGGCACGACGGAGTTTCCATTCGGATACTTCCTGGCTCCGAATGGCTACTGGGATATAGAAGGCGAGCCGTACACCAGTGCGCCCGGAAGCGAGTTCCGGTGGTTCCGATCGCGAATCCTTGGCGGCCGTACCAACCACTATGGCCGGATTACTCTTCGTTTCGCCGACTAC
>CAYTVP010000606.1:0-1756 GCA_964441675.1 uncultured Solibacteraceae bacterium
CCCCGCGTCATATATTCGCAGCCGTGATCGCCGACGCCTTCGACGACAGCAGTCGCGCCGGAGTTGCGTACGGCAAACCGCTCGCCCGCGCGCCCGTTGAAGAATGCTTCGCCCGAAGTCGCTCCGTACAGCACGACGTTGCCGACGATGATGTTCTCTTCGGCCGCGAACGAGGAAGTCCGCGGCGGATAGACAATCACCCGGCCGCCGGAAAGACCTTTGCCCACGTAATCGTTTGCATCGCCTTCGAGCGTCAACGTTACCCCGCGGGCTAAGAACGCTCCAAAGCTTTGCCCGGCTGACCCATTGAACTTGAACCGTATCGTATCGTCCGGCAAGCCGGCGGAGCCGTAACGCTTGGCAATCTCACCCGAAAGCATGGCGCCGACAGTGCGGTGAACATTCCGGATCGGCAGCTCGAACTGTACAGACTCCTTGTTCTCGATCGCAGGCAAGGCGTAATTGATGAGGTTGTAATCAAGCGCCTGCTCGAGACCATGATCCTGCGGGATCATCGAGCGCCGGCCAACGGAGTGCGGAACTTTCGGATTGTAAAGGATCGACGAGAAATCCAGACCCTTCGCTTTCCAGTGCTCTATGGCCGGGCGCATGTCGAGCTTGTCGACGCGGCCCACCATTTCGTCAAAGGTGCGGAAGCCGAGCTTCGCCATCCACTGACGGACCTGTTCCGCAACAAAGAAGAAATAGTTGACGACGTGCTCCGGTTGCCCGGTGAACTTCGCGCGCAGTTCCGGATCCTGCGTGGCAATGCCGACAGGACAGGTATTCAGATGGCACTTGCGCATCATGATACAGCCCATCGCCACCAGCGGAGCAGTGGAGAACCCGAATTCCTCGGCGCCCAACAGCGCGCCGATCACCACATCGCGGCCCGTCTGGAGCTTACCGTCGGTCTGAAGGCGAACGCGGCTGCGAAGATCGTTCAGCACCAGCGTCTGCTGCGTTTCGGCCAGACCCAGCTCCCATGGGATGCCAGCATGCCGGATCGAGGTGAGTGGGGACGCGCCGGTTCCACCGGAGTCGCCCGCAATCAGGATCACGTCCGCATGGGCCTTGGCCACGCCGGCGGCGATTGTCCCGACACCGACCTCGGCCACCAGTTTTACGGAAATCCGGGCGCGGGGATTGACGTTCTTCAAGTCGTAGATCAACTGCGCCAGATCTTCGATCGAGTAAATATCGTGGTGCGGCGGCGGCGAGATCAACCCGACGCCGGGAGTGGAAAACCGTACGCGGGCAATGACATTGTCCACTTTATGGCCCGGAAGCTGGCCGCCCTCGCCAGGTTTGGCGCCCTGAGCGATTTTGATCTGAAGCTCTTCGGCATTCACCAGATAGTTCGTGGTGACGCCAAAGCGGCCACTTGCCACCTGCTTTACGGCAGAACGCTTCCAATCGCCATTTGGAAGCTTCTTGAAGCGTTCCTCATCCTCGCCGCCTTCGCCTGTATTCGAGCGCCCGCCTAAACGGTTCATGGCGATCGCCAGCGTTTCGTGAGCCTCTTTCGAGATCGATCCAAAGCTCATGGCTCCGGTAGCAAAGCGCTTGACGATTTCGTTCGCGGATTCTACCTGATCGAGCGCAAGCGGAGCCTTGGCAAAACGGAACTCCATCAGCCCGCGTAAGGTGGAGAGCTGCCGGTTCTGATTGTCTATGAGCTCGGCAAACTCTTCGAACGTCTTAAAGCTTTTCTGAGCGACCGAATGCTGCAGCTTCGCCACCGTCAGCGGATTCA
>CAYTVP010000607.1:0-1737 GCA_964441675.1 uncultured Solibacteraceae bacterium
TCCGGAGCCGGACAAGGCGGCGAAATTCTACGAAGAGCTGTTCGGATGGAAATATCCGCCGGGCAAAGATAACTATCGCCATATCGAAAACCAGGGCGAAATGATCGGTGGTATCTCCGGAGAATTCCGTGCGCCGGCTGGAACCCCGGCGCACTGGATGATCTATTTCAAAACGGCCGACTGCCGGAAAACTGCTGAGGGGGCTGTAAGCCTGGGCGCGCAGGCTCTGGTTCCGGCGAGCCTAATGGAAGATGTCGGTACGATTGCAGTACTGGCTGATCCTCACGGCGCGGTTTTCGCTCTCTATGAGGAACTGGAACGGGCGGCGTAGGCCATATCGAGTATTTCCATTACGTGATAGGCGCGCTGGTTGTGGCCATGCAATTCGACGCCGGCGCGCATCTGCAACAGGCAGCCGGTATTGGCGGTGGCGATTACCTCCGCCGAAGTTGCGTTGACATTCCGCATCTTCGATTCGAGAATCCGCATCGACAAATCATTCTGAACGACGTTGTAGATTCCCGCTGACCCGCAGCAAACATCGGCCGCCACCATTTCGACGAGGCGCAAGCCCGGGACAGCACGAAGAAGATTTCGCGGTGCCGCCCGAATTTTCTGCCCATGGGCCAAATGACAGGAATCTTGGTACGTGACGGTCATCGGCAGCGTGCCCATCTCGCGATTCAATTCAATCGAGGCGAGAAACTCGTTGACATCCCGCATCAGCGAAACCCAGCGGTGAGCCCGTTCGGAATAGGCGGAATCCCCTTCAAGCAGTTCGTCGTATTCCTTCAATACCGACCCGCAGCCCCCCGCATTGTTGAGAATGGCGTCAAATCCGCCATCTAAAACGGCGTTGATGTTCTGACGCGCGAGCATTCGCGCTTCATCCCTGCGCCCCTGATGAGCGTGGAGGGCGCCGCAGCAATTCTGCCCGGCGGGGACGTGGACTTCGCAACCGTTCTTTTGCAGAACGCGGATGGTCGCTTCATTTAGCCGCGCAAAGAAAATATTCGCCATGCAGCCGGCCATAAAGGCGACACGGTACCGGACGTCTCCCTCGGCCGGAAACACGCGGCCGATGGCTCCGTAGAAGGTCGGGACTTCGGCCCTCGGCGCCAGCCGTTCCGCCTTGCCCAGCGAACCGAAGAGATTCAAAATACCCGAGCCGCGAACCAGTTTCTGAAGACCGCTGCGCTGGTACACCCACAGTCCGTAACCTGCCGTCTTCAGCAGCGCGGGCGATTGCAGGAGCCGCCGGAATACCAGCCACTCGAGGGCTCGCACGTGCCATGGCTTGGGGGTCATCGCCTGAAGTTCCGCGCGCGCCGCCTCGATCAGCCGGCCATATTGGACGCCCGACGGACACGCGGACTCGCAGCCGCGGCATGCCAGGCAAAGACCCAGGTGCTCGACATAGGATGGATTTCCCAACGGCGCGGCACCCGTGGCCACTTGGACCATCTGGTAGATGCGCCCGCGCGGAGAATCCATTTCGACGCCCAGCTCGCGATATGTCGGACAGGAATTCAGGCAAAGTCCGCAATGGACACAACGGTCAAGATCGCGCTGGCGGGGCGCGTCGGCGTGGCGGTTCTCAAGAACTGGACGGGCCGCCGCCGGCTGCGCCGCGTGTTCAGATGCGGCCATAGAGCCTGCCACGGTTGAGGAGTCCATATGGATCCATCATCGCCTTCATCCGTTGCATGACGCCGAAATCAGAGCCTGGCTCGGGCC
>CAYTVP010000608.1:0-1735 GCA_964441675.1 uncultured Solibacteraceae bacterium
TGAACTCGATGTAGCGGATCTCGATCCCGCGCTCCCGGCCGAAGCGCGCCAGGGGGACGATATCTTCCTCCACAAGATTCTTGACGGCAACCGCATTGATTTTGAGCGAACGGAAGCCAGCTTCGAAAGCACGGTCGATTCCCGCCATCACGCGCGGCAAATCGTCGCGGCGTGTAATCTGCCGGAATCGATCACGGTCGAGAGTGTCGAGATGGATGTTCAGACGCCGCAGTCCGGCGTTGTAAAGTGCCTCCGCCTGATCCGCAAGAAGGACGGCATTGGTTGTGAGCGCAATGTCGCGAATGCCCGGAACCGTGGACAGCATCGCCACCAGCCGATCCAGATTCTTTCTCACCAGCGGCTCGCCGCCGGTAAGCCGCAGCTTGTTGATGCCCATCTTCGCGGCGATGCGGACGAAACGTTCAATCTCCTCGTAGCGCAAGATCTCGCGATGCTCGATGTAAGAAATCGGACCATCGGGCATGCAGTAAAAGCAGCGGATGTTGCACTTGTCGGTGACGGAGATCCGCAGGTTGTCGTGAACGCGCTCAAAGCGGTCCACCAATGGCTCTGAGGCGATTGCGGCTGGTATCACTTCAAGGCGAGCATGCGCTCGATGGGGCGCTTGGCCGCTTCGATGGTGACCGGATCGAGTTCTACCCGCGGGGAGAGAGTCTCCAGGCAGTCGCGCAGCTTTTCAAGCGTGTTCATTCGCATATACGGACATTCGCTGCAATTGCAGTTCTCGTTCGGAACGAAATAAAACTTCTTGTGCGGCGCACGGCGTTCCAGGCTATATCGAACGCCGCTTTCCGTCATGATGATGAATTCATCGGACGGATGATTGACGCACCAGTCGATGATGGCTGAAGTGGAGCCGATGAAGTCCGACTGCAGCAGCACATCTTTCGGGCATTCGGGATGCGAAGCGACAAGGGCGCCGGGATGCTCGGCCTTGATCTTCGCCAGGCGGCGCGCCGGAAAGGTAGCGTGTACGATGCAGGCGCCCTGCCAGATCTTCATGTTCTCGCGGCCGGTCTGCTGTTTCACGTAGTTGCCGAGATTGATGTCCGGCAAAAACAGGATCGGTTGATCAGCCGGAATGGAGTTCACAACTGCCACGGCGTTGCGCGACGTGCAAATGATGTCCGACAGCGCCTTCACTTCGACGGAAGTATTGATGTAGGACACGATCGCATGCCCGGGATTCCGTTCTTTCCAGGCTCGGAGCTGATCGCCGGTACATGCCTCGACCAGCGAGCAAGAGGCTTTTTGATCCGGAACGACAACAATCCGGTGCGGATTCAGCGCCTTTGCGGTCTCGGCCATGAACCATACGCCACAGAAAGCAATTACATCCCCTTCGAAGTCGCGCGCCCGCCGGGCAAGCTCCAACGAGTCGCCGACCGCGTCGGCTAATTCCTGGATCTCGGCTTCCTGGTAGTGGTGCGCGAGTAGAATTGCTTTGCGCTCGCGTTTGAGTTCGAGAATTTCGTCGGTGATGGAAGCTATTACGGCCATTGTTTTTCGCTGTCGTCAGTCGACACCGATCCCTTCCTTTATTGTAGGACGGGGATCACTTATCGGATGGGCGAGAACGGCAAAGGTCGCAGGAAACTGGCCGTAATGTTCGAAACCACCTCTCCGTCAGAAAGGCCGGGAGTAGCGCGCAGTTTAGCCCATTCCGGATCAGCAATAAAAGTATTCCAGTTCTTTTCCCGCGCTGAGAGGCTAT
>CAYTVP010000609.1:0-1707 GCA_964441675.1 uncultured Solibacteraceae bacterium
TCCAAACCCGCTACACCCCGGGCGCCGAATCCCAGGCGCTGCGCCCGCGTCGGATGCAGCGGCCCATCGCAAATCAACCACAAATCTCCCTTCAATCGTTCCTTGGCCTTCTCCAGAAGAACCCGCAGATTGGGCGACCCTGCTTCCTCTTCGCCTTCGAAGAAGAACTTGAGATTTGCCTTCGGAGAAATATTGCCCAACTTCATCGCATCGAGCGCCACTGCCAACGCGATGATCGGCACTTTGTCATCGGTGGCGGACCGGGCAAAGAGCCGCCACTCCCGGTCGTAGGTCTTCTGCTCCAGAACGAGAGGCTTCCCTCCCGCCTCGACGGGCGCTGTACGAAGAATCGGCTGAAAGGGCCCGGAATCCGCCCACTGCGTCGGGTCCACCGGCTGGCCGTCGTAATGTGCATAAAAAAGCAGAGTTTTTGTGGCGCCCGGTACGATCCATTCACCATAGACGGCAGGATTGGCGCCAGGCGATTCGATCAGTTCTGTTGCGATTCCTCGGGCTGCGTACATGCGCGCAATGTACTCCGCATTCCGGCGGATGTTGGCGCGATCCGAAGATACGTTTGGAATCGAGAGAAGCTCGACGTATTCGCGAATGATCTTCGCTTCGTTCGCCTCGCGATAGCGTCTGGCGGCATCAGCCGCGGGCGGCCTGTCCGCGGCGAGAGCGCTCAAGGCAAGCAAAAGCCACATAGCGCTATGCTAACCGCGTTTGGTCCGCGGGCACGTTCTGAAAAATTCAGGTGAAATAGAGGAGTGCGAGGATTAGCTTTGGCTCTTTTGCTCGCGGTCGGCCAGATAGGAAGGGCGGCCGATACGCCGGAAGAAATTGAGCGCAAGGTCGACGCTCTCATCCAGAAGATGACTCTGGAGGAAAAGTTGGGACAAATGTCTCAAGCGCCATTTCCTCCGGAGTTGCCGGAAAACGCCAGGCAGGAGATTCGCAAGGGACGTTGGGGATCGTTCTTCAACGCTGGCACTCCTCAGGAGAAAGCCGAGGCGCAGCGGATCGCACGGGAAGAAAGCCGTCTGGGAATTCCGCTTCTGTACGCTCAGGATGCGATACACGGCTACCGCACGGTGTTTCCGATTCCGCTGGCGCAGGCCGCAACGTGGAATCCGGACCTCGTGCGCCAGGCGGCGCGGATGACCGCTCGGGAAGTCGCCGCGGACGGCATCCACTGGACCTTCGCACCCATGATCGACATTGCGCGAGATCCCAGATGGGGCCGCATCGCAGAATCGCTTGGCGAAGACCCATACCTCACCAGCACGCTTGGCGTCGCCATGATCAAGGGATTCCAGGGAGAAACACTCGGCGAGACGGGGTCCATTGCCGCATGCGCGAAGCACTATGCAGGATATGGCGCAGCAGAGGCAGGCCGCGAGTACAACACGACCTGGATTCCCGAGAATCTTCTGCGAGATGTCTATCTGAAGCCGTTCGAGGCGGCAGCAAAAGCCGGAGTTGCCACCTTCATGACCGCATTCAACAGCATCAACGGCATTCCAGCCACTGCCAACATGCTGATCCTTCGAAAAATTCTCCGCGGAGAGTGGCACTTCGACGGCATGGTTGTGAGCGATTATACGGCAATCCCGGAATTGATTCCGCACAACTATGCCGCCGATATGCCCGATGCCGCGTTCAAGGCCTTACGCGCCGGAGTCGATATGGAAATGGTCAGCACCG
>CAYTVP010000610.1:0-1696 GCA_964441675.1 uncultured Solibacteraceae bacterium
CGGCCGCGCTTACATAAAAGCCCGCACCTTTCACATCTCCCCAAACTCCCGGAAAGTGAGTTGGCGATTTCGGAGAGTTGCCTTAGGATTCGTCCCATGCCCGTGCGCAAGCTCGGGCGGAACTTGATCCGGGAGGTAACACTCTATGCAAATGCTATCGGGGAGCAGGCGGCGGGCAGCCTTATTGCTCGCGGCGGGTTTCCTGCTTCTCAGTTCCAGCCACGCCGTCCTGATGGCGCAAAACCTCGGCGTGGCTCCCCAGGTCAACGTCGCAGTCCAAGGCCAGACCGGAGCCCAACCGGAAGGCGCAATCCTGAACCTCGTGAACTGGATTGGTAACGTGATCGCACCGGTAGGCGCCGGCCTGGCGCTCGTCGGTGGACTGGTCACGTACTTGTCCGGGCGCGGGGCCATGCGTTACGTGGTCGTCGCGATCGGATGTTTGTGCGTCTCGGGCGCTACCCGATTGCTCGAATTCTGGATCGCCCAGGGCGGAGGAGGTGTCAGCTAGCGGAAGAAAACCAGCGTCCGGGGGCGGCGCTCCAGCGCGCGCTGCTCCCGAACACAGGAGCTCGATATGGTGCCACCGTTCCTTTACGACATTCTGCGGGTGATGCTGCTTCTGACGGGTCCCGCCGCGTTCGTTTGCCTCTTAAATGCCGGGGTCTCCCTTCGGAAAGAAGGGGGAACGGTGTTTTGGGTTGGCGGCGGTTTCTCGAAATGGATGCTGTGGGCCGTGATCTTTTTGGCCTTGGAGCCGACGCTCACGTGGTTCCAGTTTTTCGGCGTGCCGGTCTTCTTTCCGCCGGGCGCCGGGATTGGAACTCCGTGGCTGGCCGGTATCCAACAGGGCATCACCACATTCGTCAGCCAGTTTGTTGTGGGGCGGATCGCACCGGTTGTTGCGGCGTACTTCGTCGTACGCGCCGTGCTCGATACGGCAAGCGGGGCCGGACCTTTGCCGTCGATTCTCAGCTCAATGTTTCTGCTCGCAATTTCGAGCACCCATGCGTTGCTCGACGGGTGGACGCCGGACGGAAATCGGTTCTCGATCGCGGTGGCGCTCGAATCGATGTGGAACTACCTGGCGAGCCGCATCATGCCGATCGCAGCGGGATTGGCGATCTGCGGCGCCATTCTTCAGTTTGCTTTTAACCGGCCGGGCTATTTACGGCTGGTGCTTTGCGCGGCCGGCTTTCTGACCGTCAGCGCGCTGTGGATTCTGATCCGGCAAATGATGTGACACGGAGCGACCCAGCATGAACTTTCTCGATGGATTGACGAACCTGACGAACTGGCTCGGGAATGTCATCATGCCGACGCTGGCCGGATTGTTGTTCGTTTTCTCGGTCCTGCGCTTTTCGCGTGGAGCTCCGTTTCAGTACTCGATGTATGCGGGCTTTGCGGCCCTGATGGTGTCGGGCATCCTGCGGGCCGTCGAGACGTTCTCCGAGCAGCGGGCCTGGAACGATCCCGATGCGATCTGGGTCACGCTGCTCGGGCTGACCAACTGGTCGGCCAATGTTTTCCTGCCGGTTTATGGCGTGCTGCAAGTAGTGATGGCGATTATGCACTACGGCGGCGCGGGGTTCCGGATCTATCCAGGGACTTCCTGGGCGCGGCATGTGGTGGCGGCAATGGCTTGTTTTGGTTTATCGGGTCTTCTGCGGCTGGCGGAATTCTTCGTCGCCCAGGG
>CAYTVP010000611.1:0-1684 GCA_964441675.1 uncultured Solibacteraceae bacterium
GACGCGAACCGCCTCAAGCTGCCGTACGTTGCCGGACGAGTCGCCGATCAAGCTGACGGTGGCAACCGAAAAATCGCGGCAATCGGGATTCCATTCTTCGTGGGCGCTTTCGGTACGGAACAAACGCGGATAGAGTGGCCAGGGTTGCTCGGCCGCGCGCGTATCGCCCGGCTTCGACATAAGCTCCCACAGTTGCACGCTGGCGCATTTTTGACGGATAGCCGTACCCAGGCAGTCTGCCCCGGTATCGCCGCCACCGATGATCAGCACGCGCTTACCGGTGGCAAGAATCGCCTCGTCATCGGGCACGGTCTCACCCACTGCCCGGCGATTTCCTTGCGGAAGGTATTCCATTGCAAAGTGGACACCATTCAAATGGCGCCCGGGAACGTTCAGATCGCGCGGTTGTTCGGCGCCGCCGGCGAGAACGATGGCATCGAACTCGCGGCGCAGCTTCTCGACTTCGACATTCACGCCAACATGCGCATTGTTCTGGAATTCGACGCCTTCTTCTTCCATCTGCTGGAGGCGGCGATCGATCACCCATTTTTCCATCTTGAATTCCGGAATGCCGTAGCGAAGAAGGCCACCGGGTTTGTCGGCTTTCTCGAACACCGTAACGGTATGGCCCGCGCGATTCAGCTGCTGTGCCGCGGCCAGGCCGGCCGGTCCCGATCCGATTACGGCAATGCGCTTACCGGTGCGCAGTGCCGGCGGCTCCGGCTTCACCCAGCCTTCGCCGAACGCATGCTCGATGATCGTCTTTTCGATCAGTTTGATGGCCACCGGAGGCGCGTTAATACCCAACACGCAGGATGCTTCACAGGGCGCCGGACAAATGCGCCCGGTAAACTCCGGAAAGTTATTGGTGGAATGCAGAGTGCGGATCGCTTCCTTCCAACGCCCGCGGTATACCAGATCGTTCCAATCGGGAATGATGTTATTTACCGGGCAGCCGACGGTGCCATGTCCGGTATGGCAGAACGGCACGCCGCAATCCATGCAACGGGCGGCCTGATGCTGCACCTCCTCCTCCGGAAACGCCACATAGACCTCGTGCCAATCGTTGATTCGTTCCGCGACAGGACGCCGCGGCGGGGTCTGCCGATCGAATTCCTTGAAACCTGTAATCTTACCCATTCTGTTTTCCCTCTCTGACGCCGGCGGCTATGCCGCAACCACTGCTTCCTTGCGCGATTCGGAGAGAATACGCTTGATGTCGTGCGGGAATATTTTCAGGAATTTCGGCGCGATCGAGGCCCAATTATCCAGCAGCCACGCCGCGCGCGGAGATGATGTTTCGCGAAGATGCTTCTCCACCAGATCGCGAATAATCTGTAGATCTTCGTCGCTGCAGGGATCAAGATCGACACTTGTGCGATTGCAGAGTGTCTTTGCAAAATCGCCGGTTTCGTCGAGCACGTAGGCGATACCACCGGACATACCGGCGGCAAAATTCCGGCCGGTAGAGCCGAGAACAACCACCAGTCCCCGCGTCATATATTCGCAGCCGTGATCGCCGACGCCTTCGACGACCGCTGTCGCGCCGGAGTTGCGTACGGCAAACCGCTCGCCCGCTCGCCCGTTGAAGAACGCTTCGCCCGAAGTCGCACCGTAGAGCACGACATTGCCGACGATAATGTTTTCTTCGGCCGCGAACGAGGAAGTCCGCGGCGGATAGACA
>CAYTVP010000612.1:0-1679 GCA_964441675.1 uncultured Solibacteraceae bacterium
GTCGTGCCTAAGTATTCCGACGACCTTTCGAATCGCATTCTGTTCTTTCAAGGACCGTTCCCGTCTAACTATGTCGAGGCCCGCAATGAAGCGGAAACCGCGAAATCGCTCGTAGCCCGCGGCAAGGCTCAGAGCGCATGGGACGAACGCAGGCTGCGGCAAATCCAGAAACCGGACGGCTCGTGGGGGTTCCATCCCGGATCGACCGATGACGAGGGGCGCAGTTGGAGGAATGGCAGCAGCGATCCGAAAGATTCCGATCCCGCGCCGACGGCGCTGGCGCTTTCCGCCCTTGCCGCTCTTGGCTATGACGATCGCGATCCGGCGGTGAAGCGAGGCGTGGAAGCTCTGCTGAGAATGCAGGACCCCTATGGCCGATGGAATCGCAACTCGCTCACCGGCTTCGTGACTACAGCGTATGTGGTAAACGCACTCTCGAGCCTGTATCCGGAGAAGGCTTTCCGTCCGGAGCGTGCCGATTTTGAAGCAAAGCCAAACGAGAGTCTGTTGGATACAGTGGGGCGTTTCCGCGCGCTTGCCCAGTTGGGCCTTGCGGCGGACGATGAACGGTTTCTTGACCTGATATTGCCCGGCGCGCAGCATGACAGCCCGCAAGTCCGCTATTGGGCGCAGATAGCGCTCGGCGGGCTGCACAATGAGCGCGGCATCTCCGCGCAACTGGCGGGGCTCGGCGATCCGGTGAAGATGGTTCGCGAGGCGGCGCGGTGGGGTATGCGTCAAACGCTCCTCGATGACAAAGGCTGGGACCATTTGTTCGCCGCATACGACCAGGGCGGCGATTTAACGCGAGAGTCCATTGCCGGAGCGTTGATCATGCGTGCCGATGGCGTCCTTTCGCGGACCGCAGCAGGCTTTCCGCGTCTCGGACGGACGCTGGCCCGCATGATGAATGACGATCGACATCCCGCCGTTCGCGCCTGGGCGTCGCGAGCTGCATGGAACTGGTGGATCTGGAATCCGCCTGTTCGCCCAGCCTTGAATGCCGCATTCGTTCGGAGCCTGGAGCAGCCGGAAGAGAACGCACTGGTCGAAACCGCAAAGCGCTATCAGACAGAGGCGCTCTTCATCGCCAACGGCCAGCGCGCCAATGGAAGCAAGGATCATCAGTATCCCGAGTTGACGCAGTTGTTCGACACGCTGCTGAAAAAGGTCGACGAAAGCGGATCCAGCCTGCTTGCCTCGCGGATTACAAAAATAGCGGCCACGTTCTACAGCATGGCGGGAGGCGATGGCGGACCGGGCCAGATGGGATACGTCACGGATAAATCCGCGGAGATGGTCGGGAAAGCGATTCTTCCGTACTGGCAGAAGGCCGAGGAAGAAAAGAATGACGATGAAATCCGTCTCTCGATAGAGGCTTCGGCAAATGCGACGTGGGACCCGCTGCAAAAGAAGGTGCTCGCCTATTCGAGCAATGGCCCGGAGCATTTGCGTACGCTGGCGTCCACTTCGCTCTCCGACCCGCGTGTCATCTCGTTGCCGGCAACGCAGGAGTTTCTTGAGCCGCTGGTCGCACAGATCGAGCGAGGCTCGCAGGAGCCTACTCGCCGCGGAGAGCTTGTCCTGCCGTTGATTAAGTTGTTCTCGCGTGCGCGGTGGAACATCCCCAAAACAGAGGAGCAGCAGAAGATCTTTTTCAACCTGCTCGTTCCGGTGTT
>CAYTVP010000613.1:0-1675 GCA_964441675.1 uncultured Solibacteraceae bacterium
GATGATTCGAGAGAAGCCAGAAGAGCTTTGTATTCCGCTTCGTTGGGCCGTGGCAACCCGGCGGGTGGCATGGATCGTGTTTGCAGCTTTTTCACGACCTTTTCCCAGGCCGCCGGATGCTGCTCCGGATGCTCTGCGGAGAACGCTTCGAGCGATAAGCCGCCCTTTTGCGTTTTGTCATTATGGCAACCGGCGCAGTAACGCTTTACCATCGCCGGCCCGGATGGCGCCGGCCCGGAGGGAGCAGAATTCTGTGCTTCGAGATGTCCGGCCGCGAGGCAGACAGAAATCAACAGCATTGCACCGGCAATGATCGCGGACGGCATGACTACGTGGCAGCCCAAAAGGCCTGCCGTTAGTATATGTCGTTTCTCAGAATCCGACTGGCGCAGCAGAAACGGTAAGCACGCGCGCCGATCCCCGCTCTTGAATCGTCACCTTCCCGCTTTCGATTGTTACGCGGTCCACCCCCTGCCAATCTTTTGGGATGGGTGCGAGAAACGCGGCCCAGGACCGTGCGGCACTCGCGCCAGCGTCAAGATACTGCACGATTGGCCGCCCAAAAATTGGGCCCTTTTGGACGAGTACTGGAAACGGCTGATGCAGGCCCGTCGTTCCGAATTCCAACCCCCGCGCTAGCGGCTTTCCCGTTTCATCGACATGCCGCCAGACGTTGAACCACGGATACTCCGCTGTCTTCCACAGATAACCGATCAGTACGCCCTGCTTCGGACTGGACGCTGTAGTCCATCCAATCGGATCGTCCACAACAAAGGACACGACGTTCGGCATCGGATCATTTCGTAGACGTCGCAGGTCAACCGGCTGGCCATCTTTCAGCGCTTGCGGCCACTTGGTGGAAGGTTGTTCCGGGTTCGGCAGCGGCGAGGATTGCATAAACCCCTGGCGGGCATTTGCATCGACGAGTGTGTCTTCGTCGAGAAACGGCGGGCCGATAGTAGGGTGCTGCACCATGTTGTAAACCTTGCCCAGCTTGTTCTGATTCGTTACCGTCTCGGTGACGGTGATCAGCGGAGCGTCGGCCGCTAATTCGGCGCGGCGTTCGACCTGTAGCCCCGCCATGGGCAGGGTAGCTGACATAACGGCGGAGAGTCTGGAGACGGAATCCGTATCCGTCCGTTTCCAGGGTACGCGGGTCGCCTCGCCGTGATACGGCATTCCGGCAGCCAACTCCGCCTGTGTCGGCTGCCCCCAACGATCCAGGCACAGAAAGTGCGCCATGGGGCGGTTGGTGGCCTGCGAGTCGCCCGGGCTCTGCCAACGCAGCGGATTCACCTGACGGTCCCGCAGCTGGAATGAAACGAAGGACCCGCCGCCGAGGTCGAATATCGCCTCGGCCGACGGGTTGCTCAATCCGATCTGCGGACGTCCTTGGCCCAGAAGGCCGGCAACAGCAAGCAATGCAATCATCCGCTTCTATCGAAGCGAATTAGAACGCGAAGCGCAAGGCAAGCTCGATATTCCGTCCGCCCATCTGCTGCCCGGTGAACTGGCCGAAGTTCGGGTCGGTGATGTTCGTGATCAGACCGCCGATGCCATGCCGATTGAACGGATTCAGGAATGTGCCCCGTAGCTCGAAGTATCGAGCCTCGTCGAACTTGAACTGTTTGTAGAGGCTTAGGTCTTCGCTGATGAAGTGCCGGTCGCGGATATT
>CAYTVP010000614.1:0-1673 GCA_964441675.1 uncultured Solibacteraceae bacterium
ATTATCTAAACGCAGGAAACGGCCGGAAGGTTGCGTGAGTCCAACGCTTCATGCCGGTCAGAAATGGAGTTTCAAGGAATATGCGGTAGAAAAACCATGATCTTGCGGCGCGAATTTCTATTATGCGGTTCGCTTTGTGCAATCGGCCAGGAACCTGTTGATATTCGTACGACAGTACGTCTTGTGCTGGTGCCAGTTTCGGTCACCGATCCGGACGGTCAGCCGGTCGACGGCCTGGAGGAAGGCGATTTCCGGGTTGCCGTGGATGGCCGGGCCATGCCGCATCGGCTGGAGATCGAGAGTCAGCCGCTTTCTGTCGTCGTCGCAATTCAGACGAACGAGAACGCGCGTCCGGTATTGGCCAAAATCCTGGAAATCGCGGGCATGATCCCACCGGCCGTGGTGGGCGAAGGGGGTGAACTCGCATTGATCAGTTACGGGCGCGGAGGCGTCCGGCTTGAGCAGGAGTTCACCACTGACGCCGATGCGTTCCTGGCGGCAGTCGGACGTCTGCGCCCTCGTGGCCATGGGACTCTTCAGTTAGACGCGGTTCGACAAGCCGTCCGCGGTCTCGCCGGGCGTGAAAAATCCCGACAGAAGGTTCTGCTGATCCTCGGTGAGAAACGCGATCAAGGCAGCGAGGCGAGAATCGCCGAAGTAGCCCAGGAAGCCGGTTTCGCAAATGTACAGATCTATGGGGCGGTCTATTCACCGTTCTTGAGCAACTTCACCGTCCGGCGTAGCAGCAAGGTTGGGAAGGAGGACGATACATCGAGCGTTCCAGCCTACGAAGCAGGCGCCATGGACCTCCTGCCACTATTTCGAGGTCTGGGCAACTTAGGAAAAGCTTCCACCATGGAGGTGCTGGTGCATTTGACCGGCGGCCTGATGGCCAGCTTTACAAAGCAAAAATCGCTCGAAGCCACATTGGCCAGGATCGGTGAGGATCTTCACAGGCAGTATCTCGTTTCCTTTATCGCCGACACCGGCAATCCGCTGGAAGGCGAGGCGAAGGTCCAGTACCGTGAAATTGCAGTAACAGTACCCGGCCGGCCGAAGGCGGTTGTGAGGCATCGCTCCGGATATTGGGGGCCGTGACCGTACAATTAAAAGAGTGTCTCGAATCCCCCATTTGCCTTCCGCTTTCTCGATTGGAGGCGTATCTATTGCGCCTGCAACCGTTTTGGCGCCGATGGCTGGAGTCACAGATACCGTATTCCGGCAGCTGATCCGCGCGCAGGGAGGCTGCGGCCTCATGATGACGGAATTTACCAGCTCGCATGGGATCGTCGCCTCCGCGAAAGCACGACGAGTCACAAAAGCGCAGCGCTATCTAGCCTTTGAACCGCAAGAACGTCCGATTTCGGCCCAGTTATTCGGCAGCGATCCTCAAGTGATGTCCGATGCGGCGCGTGTCTGTGAAGATCTCGGATTCGACATTGTCGATATCAATTTCGGTTGTCCAGTAAAGAAAGTGGTCCGCTGCAATGGCGGATCCGGCTGCCTGCGCGATCTGCCGTTGGTGGAGCGCATTTTGACGGCGGTCCGTTCAGCGATTCGGATTCCGCTGACATGCAAATTCCGCGCCGGTTGGAACGACCAGGAACTGGTGTTTATCCAGATGGGTAAGCTGGCTGAGGATTGCGGGCTTTCCGCCGTTGCGTTGCATCCGC
>CAYTVP010000615.1:0-1663 GCA_964441675.1 uncultured Solibacteraceae bacterium
CTGGATGAAGGAATTCAAGAAATTCCCTACGATTACCTGGTGCTGGCAACAGGCGCGCGGCACAGCTATTTCGGCCGAAACGAATTTGCCGAGTACGCTCCGGGCTTGAAGGCGCTTTCCGATGCGACATCGATTCGCAGTCGAATCCTGAAGGCGTTTGAATTAGCCGAGATGGAGGATTCGGCGGAAGCCCTCAAACAATTGCTGACCTTTATTCTGGTTGGCGGCGGCCCTACCGGCGTTGAAATGGCGGGTGCTATTGCGGAGTTGACTCGATATACGCTGCGCCACGAATTCCGGCGGGTGCGGCCCGCCTACAGCCGGATTCTGCTGGTGGAGGGTGGGCCGCGAATCCTTGGCGGGTTCCATGAATCGCTATCGCGAAAGGCCGCGGAACGCCTGGGCCGTATGGGCGTGCAGGTAATGGCTGGCAGGCGAGTGCAGGAGGTCGGCCCGGACTATGTCCTGATCGACCAGGAGCGGGTCGCAACGCGAACCGTGATCTGGACCGCCGGCGTCGAGCCATCTCCAGTGGCAAAGTGGCTGGGAGCGCCCGCGGATAAAACCGGAAGGGTGATGGTGGCACCGGATTGCAGCGTGCCAGGTTACCCGGAAGTATTTGTGATCGGCGATGCAGCGCACTATCTCCAACCGAACGGCGAGCCCCTGCCAGGAGTCGCCCAGGTGGCGATGCAGCAGGGCCGCTACGTCGGGGACGTAATCAAGCGGAAGCTTGAGGGGAAAGCCGCGCCGGGTCCGTTCCGCTACTCAGACCATGGAAACATGGCTGTCATCGGACGAAATTTCGCAATCCTGGAGCGAGGCAGTATTCGTATGAGCGGGTATTTCGCGTGGCTGGCTTGGGTCTTCGTTCACATTGCGTATCTCGCTGAATATGAAAACCGTTTTCGGGTAATGACGCAATGGGCATGGACGTACTTCACCAAGCAGGGTGGATCGCGGCTGATTGTCGAGCCGGCGCCGCGCATTGTGAAGCATCCCTCGCCGGAATCGTCGATTTCCTAACCTTTGGCTGACGCGCGAGTGGGGATATGGTCCGCCAGCTTTTCCAATGCGGGAGCCAGATCCTGCGGGTTGTTTAAGACGCCGGCGAAAAGATCTCCGGCTCTCCGGAAGCGTTCTATCGCGTTGCGGATATGAAACTGCTTGGGATCGAGTCCGGGCCGGACTTCACTCCAATCGAGCGGCGTGGCGACCGGCGCTCCCGGATACGCACGAAGTACATACGGCGCTGAGATCGTTTTCCCGCGCCCGTTCTGCAGATGGTCGAAGTAGACCCTATTCTTGGTTCGCTTTGAAACCGCGCGCGGCGTGGTGAACAACTCCGGCCGTTCCGACGCGCAGATGCGGGAGAGAATGTCAGCGAACGTCTTTGTCTGCTCATAGGTATAGACGGGTTCTACCGGCACGTACAGGTGCATGCCGTCCCCGCCGGTGGTCTTCGGATAGCTGGCAAGGCCCACCGCCTCCAGCTTCTTCCGAATCTGGTGCGCGGCTTCGACAATCAGGTCGTAGCTGCATTCCTGGGGATCCAGATCGATCAGTAAAAAGTCCGGATTGTCGAGCGAGTTCAGACGGCTCATCCAAGGATTCTGGTCAATGCACCCGAGCTGTGCGAGGTAAATCAACTGAGCGCGGCTGT
>CAYTVP010000616.1:0-1651 GCA_964441675.1 uncultured Solibacteraceae bacterium
ACGTGAGGAACATCAGATTGTCACGTGCACTGCTGGTCGGTGCATACAGGTTTACGCCTGTATCTGTAATCAAAGACCAGTTATTGTGCTTACCCGAACCGTTGAGTCCGGCGAAAGGCTTCTCGTGGAATATGATCCGCAGGTTATGACGATCGGCAACGCGGGCCATCACATCCATCATCAGCTGGTTGTGATCGTTTGCCACGTTGACTTCTTCAAACAGCGGCGCCACTTCAAACTGACTCGGCGCAACCTCATTGTGACGGGTGCGAACCGGAATGCCCAGTTTCCAGGCCTCGATTTCGAAGTCCTTCATGAAGTCATAGACGCGCGGGGGAATGGATCCGAAATAGTGATCTTCCATTTGCTGCCCGCGTGCCGGCGCGTGACCGTAAACCGTCCGCCCAGCCATTACGAGATCGGGACGGGCATCGAAGAGTGCCTTGTCGACAACAAAATATTCCTGTTCGGCTCCCAACGAGGCCACTACATGCTGAATGTCTTTGTCGAACAATTGACAAACCCTGGTCGCGGCGAGGTCGACAGCTTTCAGCGCTCTGAGCAGCGGCGATTTGGCATCGAGCGTTTCACCCGTATATGAAACGAATACCGTAGGGATACAAAGTGTCTTGCCATAAAGGAACATGGGCGATGTAGGATCCCAGGCCGTGTAACCACGAGCCTCAAATGTGCTGCGAATGCCGCCGCTCGGGAACGAAGAGGCATCGGGCTCCTGCTGTACCAGTTCGCTTCCCTTGAATTTTTCTATTCCGGAAATTGCGTCAAAGAATGAGTCGTGCTTTTCAGCAGTTCCTCCGGTCATTGGCTGGAACCAGTGCGTAAAGTGCGATGCGCCCTTCGCGATCGCCCACGATTTGACTGCTGCCGCCACAGCATCAGCTGTCGATTCGTCAATCTTCTCGTGGTTCTTAATGGATGAGCTAACTTTTTTAAAGACAGCTGGAGAGAGCGTGGCACGCATCTGTTCGGCGCCAAACACGTTCTCCCCATAAAACTTGGAGACATTCGGGCTGGGCAATTCAACGTGAACACGTGGCCGCTCGCTTAATTTCTTGAGAGCATCAAATCTTAAATGCGCCATAAGGTGGTTGTAATTTGAGGTATTTAGTTTCCAAAACTATTGGAAAATTCGGAATGGCGTGAGCGTCAGACCTACAAATTCATTTTTTTATGAGTTTAAACCTCTTTCTGATTGAAAAATTACCTCGTATTCGATTTCGGCTCAATTTATTGTCAGCCCCTGATCCCATCGGATATAAAAAAGTCGCATCCCTCCGGTATGCGACTCTAAAACTCTGATAAACCGAACTATAAGATCGAACTATCAGCTTGACTTCTTCACAGAGCCACCGCTGCTTGAGTTGGTGATTGATTTTGAAGGATTGCCGCGGTAGCGGATGCTTCCGCCGCTGCTGGCATTTGCGTTAAGCGCCTCCCTGACAGTTACCTTCACAGATCCGGCACTTGACGCGTCTACGTTAACGGATTCAACTTCCAGGTCGTAGGCGTCAATCTCGCCTGCACTGCTCGCATCGGCACGAAGCGATTTGGCAGCGCCTTTGATTTCGATCTCACCGGCACTGGAAGCGCTGATATCTACGGCTCCTGCTTCCACCTCGATCTCAATGGT
>CAYTVP010000617.1:0-1646 GCA_964441675.1 uncultured Solibacteraceae bacterium
CTGGCTCCAGGATCCCGAACGAGCAATCGCGCCGGTGGAGTTTCCTCCGGAAGACATTTCGTTCCGGGAAGAGCTGGCCGCTTTCGTGCGATGGGTCCGCGGCAGCGATCCGGGTGACCTGGCAGTGGCGGCCGACGGCAAGCAGGCGATCGAGGCCGTGACGCGGCTCTACGACGATGCGCGGTGGTCGGAGGTCGCCGAGATGGCCGGCCGCGGCCTTGCGGTCCGCTAGACAAACCGGAGCAATGGGACACCAGATGACTCTTGTTAGCGTGATTCTCTGTACGATCCGGCGGTTCGAACTCTATAGCCGGCTGATCGAAGACTTGTACCGCCAGACGTATCCGGATCTCGAGATTCTTGTCGTGGGACGGGCGGGGGATGAGCCGCCGGAGTTTCCGGCGAACTCCCGCGTGCCGGTTGAGTGGATGCCGGCGCCGAAAGGTCTGGCTCCTGCCCGCAATGTGGGGATTGCTCGTGCGCGCGGAGACATCGTGATTTTCTTCGACGATGACGTGACCATTCCTGAAACCTTTCTGGCGGATGCCGTAGCGACCCTCGCGCGGCCGGAGCACGCCGGTGTGGGTGGCCTGACCGGCTACGACACGGCGAACTACAACTATCCGGTGTCCGCCCGCTGGAAGTTGCGCAAGATGCTTGGAATCACGCCCAGCCTCGAGCCCGGCGATTCCGATCATCTTGGCCGCAGCGTAACCCTGGCGTTCCAGGCTCCGTTTACCGGAGTGCGGGCTGTCAAGTGGCTGCCGGGATTTTGTCAGATCTTCCGGCACCAGGCGATCGAGGGCCTTCGCTATGACGAACGGATTGTGGTCGAGGACCGCGATTTTTCAATGAAAGTCGGAGAAAACTGGCGTCTCTTGTTTTCCGGAGATTTGAAGCTGGCGCATCACCGCGACGAAGAAACGCGGCATTCCCAAGCCTTCCAAACGTGGCGCGCGGCGTTCGGGCTGGGGCGTAGCTTCGCCAAGCGATCGAAGTCGGCGCGCGACCTCATTTCGGCAGTCCATGTTTTCCTCGGCGAGGCGGTGATTGACGCGCTGATTTTCTGCCGCCAGCCGCGGCTGGTCAATCTGGATGTCGCCTGGTCGCGGATGAAGGGATTTCTCGCGGGATACCGTTCGTGGGGTGAAACCGAACGGTTGGCGAATATCCGTCCAGCGGGGCACCAAGCCTCATGAGAAGCGCGGTCAACGGAACAAGCGCTCGCCGCGTGTTTCTGGGGGGAACTTTTCTGTCCGCGTCGGGCGGCAGCCGCTCGCCGATCGAAGATCTGGCAGACCGGTTGGAAAACGAAGGCTGGGGTGTCGTCCGTTCTTCGGAAATCCGGAATGGCGCGCTGCGCGGTATCGATCTTATTGTTTCGCTTCTCGCGCACCACCGGGACCTCGACGCTGCCGTGATCGATGTTTTCAGTGGCCGGGCATTCTTGTGGGCCGAGGCTGCGGGAATTCTGCTTCGCGCGATGAATGTTCCTTTCGTGTATTCCCTGCACGGCGGGGCGCTGCCGGAGTTCTCGGCTTCGCGGCTTCCGCGGGTGCGGAGGGCGCTTCGGCGGGCGACCGCCGTGACGGCACCTTCCCGTTACCTGGTAGAGAAGATGCGGCCCGCGGCTCCGGACATCATTC
>CAYTVP010000618.1:0-253 GCA_964441675.1 uncultured Solibacteraceae bacterium
ACGAAGACTACGGCCGGCTTTTTTTCTGCGCCGCCTGGTGTTTCGAATAGTTGCGCGTGAATCTCATTGCCATCCGGCGCCCGGTACGTCACCGGCTTGGGCGCAGGAGCCGACTTTGGAAAATCGGCTGGAATGCGATCCTCGCCGATTGTACGCGCCGGGCCGCCTTTGATCGGAATAACAACGGGCAAGGGCGGACGCTGCGCCGTAGCACTGAGAAATGCGATATATGAACCCGTAGTCACGGGAGACC
>CAYTVP010000618.1:263-1634 GCA_964441675.1 uncultured Solibacteraceae bacterium
ACCTGTGGCTTTGCGGCATCAACGGGAACTCGCAGGATGTGCCACCGGTCGATATCGTCGCGGTCCTTGCCGGTATTGGCCGCCGCCAGCAGGTATTCTCCATCCGGGCTGAGGCTGATGTGTTCCAGCATGTAATTGCCAGGCGTTAACAATAAGGGAACACCGCCATCGTGCGAGACCGAATACAAATGCGGCCAGCCGTCTTGATATGACAGAAACACAATGCGGCCGTTCGCTGCCCAATGCAGGTTGGATGTCCCGTGCGTTGTCGGAAAGCTGCCCCGCAATGTGTTCGGGCTGGACCAGATTCTTCGTCCCTGGCCGGTGTTGACATCCGCAATCCAGATAGCCCACGGAGAGGGCCGATGCTCCAGGATCGGCTCCGGTTCGCCTCCAGTGCCGGGCCGCCGGACAAACGCGATCCCGGCACCGTCGGGCGACCATCGGGGCGAGCTGTCACGCGATGTGGAGGGAGCAAGCCATAGAACCGGATGGCTGGCACCGCGATAGACACCGATAAAAGCGTGGTCGCCGCGGTCCGATACGAACGCCAACTTCGACCCGTCCGGAGCCCAGCTTACGGGCGAGCAAGATCCGCGAACGGCAATCAGGCGCTTCGCTGGCGTCGAGGCATCAATTGGGACGGCCCAAATGACGCCGGCTTTCGCAAACGCTACGATATCTCCCTTGGGAGAAACCACCGGGTTATCGCCATCACCCAACAGTTTCGGCTTGCCTCCCGTGAACGGAACGCTCCAGATCTGGACATGTGCGCCGCTGGGCTGGGATAGCGGATTTACCGGGACGGTATCGTCCCAATTGGACCCGTGCTCGCCGCCGCGCACGTAGATCACCGATCGGCCATCAGCAGTGATGGAGACGCTGGTCAGCTCCTGTCCGTCGTCAGAGTCATAGCTGGTTAAGCGGCGAGCTTGAAAGTCCGGGCCTTCGGCTACCCAGATGTTTCGAATACCGCGCTCATTCAGCGCCCATGCCAGGCGCGAACTACCGGATGCCGAAACCAACTCGTTCGGGAAGGGATAACTCCGAATCTGCTCCAGCGTGAACTGCGCAGAGGAAATCGCTGCAGTCCCCAAGGTCACCACGAGAAACGTGAGCGCTCTCATGAGATCAGAATAGAGGGTGGCGAATTTAACGGCGTTGGGCGCAAATGGCCCAGCAAAACCTAGTCCAGGCCGAGAGGCTTCGGTGGCGGCTTCGACGGGTCGTCGGACTTCGCCTTTTTTAGCAGCTCATCGAACTTCTTCGAAAGAATATCGGCCGAGCTCCTCTGAGCTTCCACCGATTTCTGAAATCGCTCCTCGCGGCGGGCGGCCTCACCTTGAAACGCGCGAGCGGCCGCATCCAGGT
>CAYTVP010000619.1:0-1617 GCA_964441675.1 uncultured Solibacteraceae bacterium
ATGAATCCAGATTTCCTTTCCCGTCGTGGCATCCAAAGCAACAAGGGAGCTGTTCTTTGCCAACACGTACATGACATTGTCGACCACGATCGGATTGAACAGGTACGCATGGTTGTCTCCCGTCGGATAAACCCATGCCACCTTTAACTGGCTTACGTTGGATTTGTTGATCTGGTCCAGCGCGACGAAATGAGACGAATCCGGTCCCCCGCCGTAATCTGGCCAGTTTCTATGGTTCTTCTCGGCTGCTCCGAGCCACGCCGTCTTTCCGAGGGCAAGTAACAGCGCTGCGGTCTTCAAACGGCGGTGGAAACTACGGAATGATTGTGCGGGCACAAGGCAAAGCAATCAGCCTACCAAATTTGTCTTGTGCTGTCCCTCAAGACTAGACACACGCACACCATCGCAAACTCGAGTTACGTTACGAGGCGTTCGTAGGATCGCGCCTACCAAGACCGCGATTTTCGATATACTTCCTCCGCAATGGCCTCACGTATTTGGAATGAAAAGGGCCGTGTCTGGGAAGATGACCACGGTCTGCTTGATGAGGCGCAGATGGCGAGGTGCATCCGCGCCGACGAAACTGAGTTCAAATCGCCCGTGCCTACGCGAATGATCTCAAACGGTGAGTATATGCCAGCCTTGCAGACCGAGAAGCAGGCGCAGGTAGAGCAACGGATTGGGGAACTCGCCGACGGGGCGAGCCGCAAGCTCTCATTGGATCGGCGCGCATTCCTTGCTGGATCCGGAGGCATGGCCGCTGCTTTCGTCGCGATGAACGAAGTCTTCGGGCGCTTCTTCGATGTCGACCTGGTGGAGATGTTCGAGCCCGTTGCCTATGCGGATTCAACTACGCCACGCGACATGTTTATCTTCGACGACCAATTGCACATGGTTCGTGGCAGTAATCGTTCGGGTGGCGCCGGTCTGCGCGCTCTTGCCAAGGGGCCGTCGGCAGCGCCGGCGTTCCAGTCGAATCCTAGTAATCCAAAGGGTCTGCCCGATGAGCATGGCGAGAGTTGGAAGGTTTGGAATCCGGCGCTGGTGGGAGTTCCCATCGATGCGTCCAACGCGCAACTTGTCAACTTCATTAAGGAAGTTTTCCTCGAAAGCCAGATCACCATCGGACTGCTGAGCAACGTCACCGCCTCATCGGTGACTATCGGCGCCGAAGCCCGCCGCCCACCGAAGAACGTGAAGGAAGCACTGCAGGGAGAGATCCTCACGGCCGGACAGACGGCCGCCGCCCGCGACTTCGTCAACCAGATCTCCGGTTCCACCCGCATGCTGGCGCATGGGCTGCTCTACGTGGGCAAGGGCAACCTGGAATGGATCCAGCAACAGACTGACGAGCACGAGCCTGATTCGTGGAAAGGCTACAACATTTCGAACGCCGCGAAGGTGGATAACGATCCCAACAGCCTGATGCGGCAGTGGCGGCACGACGATGAAGAGGTTGCTTATCCAACGTTTGAGCTGATTCAAAAGAACTACGCAAAACAAAAGGCCAAGAAGCCAGGTTACAACAACATTTGCGTGCACAAAGGACTGGCGCCTGGCCCACCCGATCCGCTTCGCCTCGAGGACGGCGTCCTGGTTCGCGCCGAGGAACGAGAT
>CAYTVP010000620.1:0-1613 GCA_964441675.1 uncultured Solibacteraceae bacterium
GTGGTCGCCCGCGCGTTGAAGGATGTCGCGAACAAGCCGTACATTTTCGCCAAGTGCGCACGGCGCTGGGACAACGACGGAAATATTCTCAAGGTTCTGAAGCGGGATTCAATTCGTGAAGAGTGTGAGAACAGCCTTCGCCGCCTCGGCGTGGATCAGATCGACCTTTACCAGATGCATTGGCCCGAACCGGATGAAGATATCGAAGAAGGATGGGAAGCCCTCGCGCGGCTGAAGGAAGAGGGCAAGGTTCGCTGGATTGGTGTTTCGAATTTCAACGTCACCCAGTTGAAACGAGTCGCCCCGATCGCTCCCGTGACATCGCTTCAGCCTCCCTATTCCATCGTTTCCCCCGAGGTTGAAGAAGAAATCCTTCCTTATTGCCTGGAACACAACATCGGAACGATCGTTTATTCGCCAATGAAAAGCGGGTTACTGACAGGAAAGATGACTCGCGAGCGTATCGACCAAATGCCTGCGGACGACTTCCGGAAGCGAACCCCGAACTTCCAGGAGCCGAAGCTGTCGCAGAACCTGGCCCTGGTGGAGTTGCTCCGTGAAATCGGCAATCGTCATGGGCGCACGCCCGGAGAGGTGGCGATTGCCTGGACCTTGCGAAACCCCGCCGTGACTGCCGCGATTGTTGGGCTGCGGTCTCCGGAACAACTTGCGGGAGTGATCGGAGCAGCTGACTTTCGGCTGTCTAGCGCCGAGGTCGATGAGATCAGCGAGTTTTCCAAGCAGCACGCCTAATTTTTCAGGGGGCTGCGGTTAGTACTACTGGCAAACCTGTTCTGCTTCCAGTATTGATATACTCGCAGCGATCTCCTTTGACCGAGCATAAGGGATAACGATGCGCAGACCGCTCCCCTGGATGGTCTTTGTGTTGGCGGCGGCCAGCCTCAACGCCGCCCCAAGCTACTACCGGGATATTCGTCCGATACTCCAGAAACGCTGCCAGGGATGCCATCAACCGGCATCCAAAGCGTCGGAGCTGGATCTCACAACTTACAGTGAATTTCGCAAGGGTGGAAAGGGCGGCCCGGCCTTCGTCGCGGAAAAGCCGGATGACAGTCTCACGGTCCGCTACCTCACTGCCGCGGTCCAGCCGCGTATGCCGTTAGGGCAGCCCGAGCTGAGCAGCGAAGAGATCGACTTGTTTCGCGAATGGATTCGCGCGGGAGCACTCGATGACTCGCCGGCAGAGGCGGACGACAACAAGCCGAGGATTTATTTGCAGGCGCCGGTCATCACGGCGCTGCGCTTCTCGCCCGACGGCAAGCAACTGGCAGTCTCAGGCAATCGCGAAGTCCTCCTGCATTCGGCTGATGGATCGTCGCTGATCAAACGGCTGCCGGGGAAGGCCGAGAGGATTCTTTCTTTGGCCTTCAGCCAGGATGGCAAGCTATTAATCGCCGGCGGAGGAACTCCGGCGCAGTTCGGCGAGGTGCAGGTGTGGGACGTTGAGGCAGGCAATCTTCTGCGGACGGCCACGCTAACTAGCGACACGGTGTTTGGCGCTTCGCTGTCACCGGACGCATCGAAGATCGCCGTCGGCTGTACCGATAACACCGTTCACGTATTCGACACAGCGACATTGAAGGAGCTGTTCA
>CAYTVP010000621.1:0-1599 GCA_964441675.1 uncultured Solibacteraceae bacterium
GCCGAACGGGGTCTTCTGCTCCACGACCAGCCGTCGGAGAAAATCGGGGTTCTTGTCCGGGTCCCGGTTCTCCGGATTCCAAGCCTTCAAGTCACCGAAAACACCCAGGCGAAAATGCCGGGGCTTGTCGTCGCGAGTGAAATCTACCCAGATGGCAGAATCGTTGTATGCCTTGTCGGTCACCTGGATCGGGTCGCAATAGCCGGGGGCCAGATCCTGTTCCGGGTCGAGGCTCAACCAGAAAGAGATGGTGCCCGTCCAGTTCTTCGGGTCGAATGAAACATTCTTCTCTGCCTTGTAGAAAATGGCATGCGTGTTCTTCTTGCCGAATTTTAAAGCGCCCCCTTGCCGCCCCTGGCCGGCGGCAACCGTGATGTCGGGGTTCCCGATGCCGGGCTTTGCAGCGGCCTGTTCCTTGTAATCGGACGCGGTGAAGATGCGTTTATCGCCGAGGGCGAACATTGCATCGGTTCCGTTATCGAATGTGGCGCGAAAAGTCAGATCCTTTTCAAAGTCGGCTGCCGACAGAGGATGGACAACCAGGAGCAGCAAGAGAACGATAAGCCGTGGCATAGAGCGAGTCTATCGCTCACTGACCAGAAAGCGCTCACTGACCGGAAAGTGTTGCTTCCCGCACGTTGAACGGCGTGCCTTGGTAGCCAGGGCGACCGGGAAACGACTACGGTGAAAAGATGCCGGCAGATCCGGCGTGAGTAGCACAAAATACTGAACACCAAGGAGACAAGATGCTGGCAGTCAATCCGTACATCGTATTCAAAGGGAATTGCCGCGAAGCGATCGAGTTTTATAAAAGCGCGCTTGGCGCCGAATTGCTCTTCTCGCAAACTATGGGTGAGTCGCCCATGGCCGGTATGGGTCCGGCGGAAAACATCATGCACAGCACGATCAAAGTTGGAGATTCTACGATCATGATGTCCGATGATCCGTCGCCCGATGGAGCAACGGGCGAGGGTGGCATCAGTCTGGCAATCGGACTGAACGATCCGCAATTGGCGAAGAAGATTTTTGACAATCTCGCCAAGGATGGCTCGGTGGTCCTGGGGCTTGAGAAAACCTTCTGGGCGGAAGCATTCGGAATGGTGACCGACAAGTTTGGCGTTAAGTGGATGATCAACTGTGAAGCTCCGAAGTGATTCATTGGAGCTGTAGCGAGTGGTACGCTGGAGTTCCGACTCCACGTAGTCCCCAGATTCCATGAGTGAAATCCGCGTTACGCTGCCCGACGGCAGCGCCAAGAGTTATCCCTCCGGCTCTTCTCCGTTAGACATTGCGAAGTCGATCTCCAAGCGCCTGGCCGACGATGCCATCGTCGCGAAAGTGGACGGAACGTTGTGGGATCTCACCCGGCCCCTGGAAGGCGATTCCAGCGTCCAGATTCTCACGCCGAAAGATCCTACTGCGCTCGAAGTGTACCGGCATTCGACGGCCCATCTGCTGGCGGCCGCTGTGCTGGAGCTTTATCCGGGTACCAAGCTCGGAATCGGTCCGCCAATCGAGAACGGATTTTATTACGACTTCGACCGGCCGGAAGCGTTTACGCCGTCCGACCTCGAAAAGATCGAAGCCCGCATGCGCGAG
>CAYTVP010000622.1:0-1577 GCA_964441675.1 uncultured Solibacteraceae bacterium
CATCCAGGTCCTCCACCGTGCGTTGCCGCGGCGGCTCCTCGAATGTAATCACGGCCCTGGTTGCCGGATCGATTTTCAGTTTCGCCTGACAGCAAGGACAGGCTACTTCAAACAGGCCGGGCTTAGCTGGCATCCAACAAATCGTATCACTGCTTCCCGCCAATGGCCGCCGTTCTGAGCGCCGCGGCCGTCTTCTCCACAGCCTGCATTACGCGCAGAAAATTCCCTCCGTATATCTTATGGATGTCAGCGGCGGTATAGCCCTTTTCGAGAAGCGCCCGCGTCAGGTTCGGGTACTTTGCGACGTCCTCCAATCCTTCCGGAACACAGCCCACGCCGTCATAATCGCTGCCGATCCCAACGGCATCGATGCCGGCGATTCTCACCACGCGATCGATATGCGCAACTACGTCTGTCAGGGTGGCTCGAACGCGCGGGCCGGACGGCTTCCCTGATCGAGCCGGAGCCGAGCGCGCGGACTTCGGGTTCAAAAACTGACAGCCAAAATTGATCTGGATGACGCCGCCCTTTTTCGCCAGCGACTGGATCATCGCGTCGGACATGTTGCGCGGAATGGGCGAGATAGCCCGGCAGGAAGAATGAGACGCAAAGATCGGTGCTTTTGATACCTCCAGCGCGTCCGCAAACGTTTTGTCAGACACGTGTGAGATGTCTACCATCATGCCCAGCCGGTTCATCTCCGCAACCACTTGCTTGCCGAAGGGGGACAGTCCGTTGTTTGGTTTTTCGATATCGCCTGAGGAGTCGGCCCAGTGGTTGGAATTCGTATGGGTCAGAGTCATGTATCGGACCCCCAGGGCGTAATAATCGCGAAGCAGACGCACGGAGTCTTCGATGGCGTGTCCGCCTTCGATACCCAAGAGAGCCGCGATTTTCCCCTTTTTGCGCGCCTCGACGATTCCTGCCGCTGTCGTAACCAGCTCGAAGTCCGCCGGATACCGGCCCACAATATCGTGGCGGACCGTATCGATCATCTGGAGCGCGCGATTGGCCGAGCGGTTCCCTTCCGTATAAGAAGCCGCGACATAGACAGCAAAAAACGTCGCGCCCACTCCGCCGTCCTTCAAGCGAGGCAGATCGGTATGGCCCTCCGCGCGCCGCTTACCGATATCGAGCCCATCCACGGTGGCCGATGTCACGTCATTGTGTGTGTCGATCAGGATCGCGGATTTATGAACTTTTTCAACGTCCTCGTCGGAAATTGCCCTCGGTTGCGAAAAAACCGGGCCAGCGGCCAGCAGGCCCGCGCAAATGATGGTCCAGGAACGCATAGGTCATGATTGCAGATCTGCCAGGATGGCCGAAGCGCGGGAGCGTTGACTATGACGTAAAAAAAGACCCCGCTGAAGGACGATGCCTCCAGCGGGGGAAGGAGAGGAGAATCCTGACACCGCGGCCAAAAGCCAAAAAAACTTTCTGAAAAAAGTATGCGTCGGATTCCGTTGATTTTGCCTAGATCGGATTCGCAAGTGGTACTAGTCCGGAGGAGGTAGATGGTTGGGGTAAGGCTCGGGCTATATAGTGCGCGCTGCCTGAAGTTTCTACACCGTGGCGCC
>CAYTVP010000623.1:0-1576 GCA_964441675.1 uncultured Solibacteraceae bacterium
GGCGCGCCGCGGCCACCATTGAGGCGACGAGCGCGCCCGACAGACGTCGCGTTTCTCGTATTAGTAGCCGCTCCGGGTCTGCCAACAACTGAAGGATTGCTGCAACAAGGCGAAGCGCTCCTGAAGGCAAGCGGCGCACCCCCGGAAGCGATCCAGCAGCAGCGGCTGGTCCAGGAAATTCTATTTCCTCTTCTGCTCAGCGACAAGGGCAGCATCGAGCTGAAACCGGTCATCGAGGAAAAGCTCGGACTCGACGGCGCCCCGGCATCCGCCCGCGCAATTGCGGAGGCGCAGATTGCCCAATCGCTATCGCCGTGGTTCCGGGGGCTTCTGGCCACGAATCCAGCGGACTTTCTCGAAAAGGTAAAGTGCCCGGTTCTCACTCTGAACGGTGAGAAAGATACGCAAGTCGTCGCCGCATCGAATTTGAAGGCTGTCGGCGCCGCGCTGCAAAAGGGTGGCAATGCGCGTCACGAAGAAGTACTTCTACCCGGCCTGAATCATCTTTTCCAGAAGGCACAACGGGGGATACCAGCCGAGTACGGACAGGTAGAAGAGACCATATCGCCAGAGGTTCTCGATCGTATCGCTCAGTGGACGGAAAAAGTCGTCAAGCGATAATAGCCATTCATGAGGCGTCTTCTGTGGCTCGCGCTCGCCGGGATCTCCGTTTGGGGACAAGGCATTGAATACATCAAGGCGAATTACACCAAGTATGAGTTCCTGGTACCGGTGCGCGATGGCGTTAAACTCTTCACCGCTGTCTACGCTCCCAAGGATTTTTCCCAAAAGTATCCCTTTCTGATCACACGAACCCCCTACTCGGTTGCACCCTATGGCGCCGACCAGTATCGGAAGACGCTCGGCCCTTCCGAGAAGCTTGCGCGCGAGAAATATATCTTCGTCTATCAGGACGTTCGCGGGCGGTATCAATCGCAAGGAAAGTGGATCGAGATGACACCGCACCTGGTGAACAAGAAATCGCCAAAGGACGTCGATGAGTCCACAGACACTTACGACACTATCGACTGGCTGGTGAAGAACGTTCCAAACAACAACGGCCGTGCCGGCACGTGGGGCATTTCCTATCCCGGATTCTACACGGCAGCGGGAATGATCGATGCTCATCCGGCGCATAAAGCCGCTTCGCCGCAGGCACCGATTATCGATCTCTACCAGGGCGACGACGCCTACCACAACGGCGCTTTGATGTTCGCAGCGAACTTCGGCTTCTACCTGTTCTTCAAGCCGCACCTCGAACCGACTCTGCCGGAACCGCGGAGCGAGAACGATCCGTTTAAGACACCCGACTACTACGACGCCTTGCTACGCGCCGGAACTCTGGCCAACGCCACCGAGAAGTTCTATAACCAGGCGAATCCCTACTGGCTCTCTACCATGCGCCATCCCAACTACGACGAGTTCTGGAAAGCCCGGAACATCGGCGCGCATCTAAAGGGGATCAAGCCGGCCGTATTGACCGTCGGAGGCTGGTTCGACGCCGAGGACCTCCAGGGCCCGCTCACTGTGTACCGGACGGTCGCGCAGTCGAGTCCGCCAAGCACCGGCAATCACC
>CAYTVP010000624.1:0-1576 GCA_964441675.1 uncultured Solibacteraceae bacterium
CCGCTTCTGACCAGCATGAAGCGTTGGACTCACGCAACCTTCCGGCCGTTTCCTGCGTTTAGATAATGTTGAGGAGATTTCAAAATGAAACTGGCGCTCGCGTTTGTCGGCGGCGTGGTTGTCGCCGCTTGCAGCTTTATTTTTCTTACGCCGAACCAGCCCAAGCCGGTGGCACCAGTTTCCGCTCCAGCTGTCGAAGCTCCGGCTGCTGAACCGGTAATGGTGGCATCCGCAGCCGAGCCCCAGGCGGAGTCCGGTCCAAAATCTGAGCCTGTTCCGCGTTCCGAGCCGGTTCGAGCCAAAAAACCTGCCCCTCGAAAGGTCCACCCGAATCCGAAGCCGGTACAGGGAGATCAGCCCCTGGCCGAGGCGATTCCCGCGCCAGTCGTTCCGGAAGCATCCCCGGTACCGCCGGCAGAGCCGCAAAAACCAATTGAGGCACCCCAGGCGGCCGAGGCTCCGAATCCGGCTCCACTGCCGGAAAAAGTGGAGCTGCTCAAGCCCGACGCACTGGAGCGGAAGAGGGCGAAGGAAGAGCGAACTCCGCAGACGGCGACGATTCCGGCCGGGACGGTTCTCCATGTCCGGATGAATCAGAGCCTTTCGAGCGAGACCAATGAAAACGGGGACACATTCAGCGGTACGCTGGATCAGCCGCTGATCGTAAACGGAATGGTGCTTGCCGAAAAGGGTTCACGCGTCGATGGGCGCGTCGTGGACGCCGTGCGTTCGGGTCGCGTTAAGGGATTGGGTAAGCTCTCAGTCCGCCTGACTCAGTTGCACACCTCTGACCGGCAGCGCGTCGAGATCCTGAGCGATGATTTCGTCCGTACGGCTGAAGCATCGAAACGCGGCGACCTCACCAAGATCGGTGTCGGCGCGGGAATCGGCGCGGCTCTTGGGGCGATCTTCGGCGGTGGCTCGGGCGCCGCTATCGGCGCTGCTACCGGAAGCGCCGCCGGGGCGGGCGGCGTCCTGCTGAGCCGCGGCAAGCCGGCCCAACTGGACGTCGAATCCCGAATTCCGTTCCGCCTGCGCGAAGCGGTAACAATCACCGAGAACCTGCAGTAAACGCGCGAGTAAATTTAGTTTGCGGCCGCCTTGGTTTGGGAGAGCGCTGCCTTGGCGGCTTCCAGAGCAGCCTCGTAGTCAGGGAAATCGCCGACTTCTTTGACGTATTGAACGTAGCGAATCACGTTGTCCCGGTCGATGACGAAGATCGCGCGGCTTTCAATGCGAAGCTCCTTAATCAGCGTGCCGTAAGCTTCTCCGAACGAGCCGTTTTTGTGGTCGCTGATCATCTTGATGTTGTCCACGCCAAATGTCGTGCACCAGCGGCTCTGCGCGAACGGCAGATCCATGCTGACGGTAATCACTTCCAGGTCCTCCAGCTTTCCGGCCTCGTCGTTGAAGCGCTTGGTTTGCGCATCGCAGACTGGTGTGTCGAGACTGGGAACCACGCTGACAATCCGAACCGTTCCGCCTTCGCCAAGTCCGACAGGGGACAGTGTCTTGTCGACAGCCTCGAAATTCGGGGCCTTATCGCCAACCTTCAATTCGGGACCAATCAACGTGA
>CAYTVP010000625.1:0-1564 GCA_964441675.1 uncultured Solibacteraceae bacterium
GGACTTGAAAAGTGCGCAAAATTTGCACAAGCGTGTGATTGTCCGCGCAATGCTTGTTGCCAGCCGCTGCGGCTGTTGCGAACGGCTCTCCGGATCGCGAGACGGACGACGGCATTCGACTGCAATGGCGCCGGCCGGAATCGGCCCGAACCGACCGACCAGCCCTTTTTTCTTCGCGGATTTGTCCGTCGACAAATTCGCGCGCGCCTGCCTGCCCGGCGGGCAGGCGCGTTACCGCGCCAGCCCCAGGCATGCGCGCGCGAATTACGACCGCCGGAGCAAGCGGCACCCCCAACGCCCTCCGCGCTTGCGCGCTCCAGGCGTCGGCCCGGCCGACGCAGTGCGTCGGCTCGTCGGGCCGGTCCTCGCAGGCCAAAGGCCCGCTTCGATCGAAGGCGGTCTGGGTCCGCTTCCGGCCCGAAGCGGCCATCCCGACCCGATGCGCGACGCGGGCCCTGTCACAGCATACCGTTGCTCCAACCGGTGGTTGATGGGCCCGCCTGACCGACCTACGCTGCACGCACACACTGTCGGAGGCGGACTACATGTGGAACACCTTCGGGTTCTCGAAGAACCGTTATGATACTCACCCGGTTAAAGGCGATCCGCAGGGGGAGCGTTTACTTGTCGGCCGCGAGAAGGAACTCCTCCAGATCAAGAACAGAATTTCGAACATCAACTCGGTGGTGACGGTAGAGGGGCCGAATGGGGTCGGAAAAACCAGCTTAGTCTTGGTAGCTGGGTATCAACTAGAGCGCGAAACGACCGATAGGGGAAAGCATTCCTTCATTCTTCAGCCGAGCCCTCTGCAGTTCACTGCCGAGGAAAGCGCTTCGGAATTCAAGAGGAAAGTCTACGCTCAGATAGCTTCCCATTTCATACAGAATGAACACCAATATAGGCGAAGGCTTGATCTGCAATTTAACTTAAATCCACTCGCTAATTGGCTCGAAAATCCGCTTTTTTTGACCGGCTCGATCAGCGTCGCCGGATTCGGAGGCGGCGGCGGTAGATTGCCCAACGAGAGTTCCGGATTTGACCTGCATGGGTTCTTCAACGTTGTTGATCGCCTCCTCGCGGCAGCATTCCGTGATGATGGCGGAGTCATCTGTGTTTTGGACAACCTGGAAATCCTCAACACCTCTCAAGCAGCTCGGCAGAAGTTGGAGGCTCTTCGTGATGATTTGTTTGCCAAGCACGGTATTAGGTGGATAGTGTGTGGCGCAAGGGGCATTGTCAGAAGTGTAGCAACAAGTCCGCGACTCCAGGGCCGCTTACTGGAGCCGCTTGAGGTGTCCCCTCTGACGACAGACTCCATCGAAGATCTTGTTTTGTCTCGCGCCACAGAGTACTCGATAAAAGGCGGGAGCGTGCCACCCGTAGGAGCTGAATCTTTGATGCACATCTTTGAAATACTTAATAGTAATCTTCGGGACGCGCTCAAGTTTTCGGGCGATTTCTCACTTTGGGCCTACGACGGGGGAAGCTACAAACCGGACCAAGATGATATGCATCGACTGGACACCTCCAAGAACCGGGTTGGCCACGCTCGGCCCGAGGGTTA
>CAYTVP010000626.1:0-1561 GCA_964441675.1 uncultured Solibacteraceae bacterium
CGCAGCCGAACACAGCCACGGTGTTGCCCGCCGCCGCCAGGGCCGCCGTATGGGCACGGGTACCGATACCCCGAGCCATGCCGCTGACAATGGTGACGCCGGCCTCGGCAAGTTCCTTCGAGATTCGTTCGGCGGCTGCGAGGCCATAAGCACTGGGCCGGCGCGTGCCGACCACTCCGATATTGACCGACGACAGCAGTTCGACCCGTCCGCGGGCAAACAACGCGACCGGCGGATCGAAGATTTCGCGCAATTGCTGAGGGTACTCGGGGCTCGAAACCGGCACCAGTTTGGCGCCCGCCTCCATCATCTTTCCCTGCTGTATGGCCGCTTCCTCAAAGATGCATCCGCTGGCGAGATTCTGGGCCAGCGCAGCGGGGGTCCCGGCAGCCTCCAGCTCCGATCGTGACGCGCGAAAGATTGCCTGTGGAGTTCGAAAAACGCGTAGCAGATTGTGTGCCTTCCGCGGACCCAATCCGGGCACGAGATGCAACGCCAGCCAATAAAGCTCCTCTTCTTTCGGCATGGCTATGGCGGATGGTGTCATCGTTCTTTTTGTGGAGATTCCGCCGTAAGCTCTCCTCCTTTCTCGCGCTAGGCTAATAGCGATGGCCATTGCGACTTATGATGACGCAAATCTCGTCCTCCGTCTCTACGAATTACGGGCAGCACCCGGCTTGCGGGAAGCCCGCAAATGGTTCGTGGCGAACGCGCGATTCCGAACATTTGAGGATCTCGCGACGCTGTGCCCTCCGGGCAGCCAAGAGGATGCATACTTCCGCCAGGTCAGTACGTACTGGAATATGGCGGCGGGCTTTGTTGCCAGCGGAGTGCTGCACCACGAGCTATTCTTCCGCAGCGGACGGGAAATGCTGCTGGTTTGGATACGCCTCGAACCCATTCTCGGCGCCCTGCGCAAATCGCGCCGGGATCCTACTGCCTATGAAGATCTCGAGCATGTCGCGCGGCAATTCATCGAGTGGATGAACCGGAACGCACCGGGGTCCTTCGATTCCTTTGTCGAACGGTTGAAATAACTTGAAACGGCCGCCCGATTTCTTCGGAGATCGCGAGATGGATCTGGTGTATATCGGCAAACGTTTGAAGGATGCCCTTCGTCTCGAAGATGTGCTGACGAAGGCCGGCATCGACTATGCCGTAGAAGTCGAGCAGTATATCGGCGGATTTATTTTTAAACGCCAGAGGGCCGGTGCATTCTTCTATGTGCTGCCGGAGGTGTTGGACCACACACGATCCGCCATGTCGGCTTCCGGGTTCGAGATCTACTCAGGGTCTTCTTCTTCAGGCTGAGGCACTTCCGGCGCATCATTTGGATTCTTGATGGGGAACCGGATGATGTTACTCACCTGGTTACTCTGCGCAATGGTCAGCTGTGTGTCCGTATTTGTCGGCATGTCGCTGTTCAGTTCGATAATCACTTCGTACAAACCGATCGTTCCCTGCTTCAAGCGGGCAAACAGGACGTTGGCAGTTCTTCCGCTGGCCAGCGAACTGACGGACTCGACCGGACGGTTATCGGACGGACCGGAATAGATCTCCC
>CAYTVP010000627.1:0-1534 GCA_964441675.1 uncultured Solibacteraceae bacterium
GCTGGGAACATAGCCGGCAGGACCGGCGAGCTGGACGAGAAAGGTCTGGATGAAGGGGCTGCACACCTTGATTTGGATCCCGAAGTCCAGATAGTATTCGAAGGGATTGCTGGCAAAGGCGATGTCTCCAAGCCGGACGACATGCACCTCCACGGACTTCGTGGAACACGTCTTTTGTTGCTCGTAACGTTCCGGAACCCGGAGGTTCCATCTCATCCGGCCAAACGCAAGCGTCACGGGCACATACCAGCGCGGCTGTTGACAAAGCCCGGGATCGCCTTCCAATTTCTTCTTTTCGGTTTCATAGCGAACGCGGCAGGTTTCCGCTTTGGCGAGCGCATCATGGACCTGATCTTCCGTAAGGCGATTGAGGGGAAGCTCCACCATCTCGACATGATGCCACAGGAACGGCGCGCCGTCTCTGTGGCCGGCCAGCCAGGGAAGAGTCCGCCCGACGGCCTCCGCGATGCGGAGGGCGATTTCCTCGCGTCCCGTGCGGTTGCGCATCTTCAGCATGCGCTCATGCGCCTCGTTTTCGTAGACCACATGGGGCGCCAAATCCCCCGCCGCGCTGCATTGCGGAAGCACGAACAGTTTTTCACCATGCCGTTTCCGCAGTTCCCGGCGGGTTTCGTGCCAGAAATCCGCGCTGAGCAAAAACCCTTCCTCCTCTTCCTGGGAAGTGCAGGGCAGATTGACAATCAATCCCGTGAGCCGGCCCTCTTCATCGTAAGCGGCCAGCAGGTTGAGGCTGTGATCCTCATAGCCTTCGATATGCGAGAATCCGTCGCGGGTCTTTTCATTCAATCCATACATGGTGGATATGCCGTCGGCATTCACCCAGCGCCGGTTGTGTCCGATGACCGCGACATCCTGGCCGAAAGCGATGCTTCCGGAGGCGCGGGAATCCCAGGCATTGCGCACCGCTTCCGCGATGCGTTCCGCGGCAAAGGCGACGTAATCAGCGACAGGTGCCGCCTCGACACGGGCGCCGGCCGGCAAGGCACCCAAATAATCGGGAATTGATCCTCGGCGCGCTATGGGTGTGGGTGGCATGAAGAATCACCTTGCCGGCATCGAAATCCAGCCCCTGCAGACGCTCGCGCACCGCATCGCGCAGTTCATCGGAGATGTTTATCAGGTCGCAGGCCGCGAACAGGACATGGTCGCGGTTCGATGCAAAGGCCGCCACGGTTGCTTTGAGCGGATCTTTCACACCCTCGGACACGCGCGCATACTGTTGTCCCTGCACAAGGACAGGTTGCTTGACGGGTGTGATGTCCGTCTCCGCCCAGCCGATCTTAAGTTGGGGTGCTTTCATTTTGTTAAAATTTGTCTATTGCTCCGGGAGAATGAGTTTCGCCTCCTTCGCCCAATCCATGAGGGGCGGTCTTTCAAAATGGGAATGAATCTCCACAAACCGGCTTTCATCGGCCGATTTCCGCAAGCCCTCCATGATTTCGATCACATGCGCGGCATGCTCGGGCGCATTGCGCAACGGGCGATTCTCCCGAAGCGCAAGGGCCATCTCGGC
>CAYTVP010000628.1:0-1513 GCA_964441675.1 uncultured Solibacteraceae bacterium
GAAACGACTCCAGGAGCCGGTTGGTATTTCGCCCTCGCACGCGTGGGTCGATCAGGTGCCGGTACGTGTTCGCGACATCGGCGTTCGAGACGACGGCGTCAGCGCGAAGTATTTCGCCCCCGGCGGTTTCCACGCCCGCCGCTTTGCCCTCTTCGACGACGATCCGGGTCACCCTGGTAGAAAGCCGCATCGTTCCGCCCAGCTCAGAGAACAGCCGGCCCAGTGCGGAGACCAGAGCGCCTGTCCCGCCCAGCACGTACCAGACACCCCATTCGCGCTCCAGGTGATGAATTAAGGCATAGATGGACGTTGTTGTGAAAGGGTTGCCTCCGACCAATAGCGGATGAAAACTGAAAACGCGCCGCAAGGAATCGTCCCGGATGTATCGTGCGACCAGCGAATATACCGACAGGTAACTCTTCAACCGGATCAGGTCCGGCGCGATGCCGAGCATATCCGTAAAGTTCAAAAACGGCTTATCGGCGAGCTCGACAAAGCCTTTCTGAAAGATAGCCGCGGCGTCGCGAATCAACCGGCGGTACCCGTCGACGTCGCCGGGCGAAAAGCGCGCCACCTCGGCGGCAGTCCGCTCTATGTCGGCGTTGTACTCAAACGTCCGGCCGTCGTGGAAGACGATCCGGTAGAACGGATCGACCGGAACCAGCTTTACGTAATCCTGCGGATTCCGCCCGGCGCCCTGAAACAATTCCTCGATGAGAAATGGCGCCGTAATCACCGTGGGACCGGCATCGAAGGTGAAGCCATCCTGACGATAGACCGATGCGCGCCCGCCCGGCTGGTCCCGCGCTTCCAGCAGTTCGACCGCGTAATCGCGCCGCGCGAGACGAATAGCCGCCGCTAGGCCGCCGAAGCCGCTTCCGATGACGATAATGCGTTTAGAACGCGCGGGCACCTCTGTAGTCAAACAGATTTGCCGCCCGGCTTGCTACAATCCATTTCCTTCGATGACACGCAGACAGATGATCGCCCTGGCCGGGGTTGCCCCGGCATTCCTCCGCGGCAGCCGCGCCACGCCCAACGACCAGATCAACGTCGGATTTATCGCAGTAGGTGGAATGGGGATGAGCCGCCTCAACGGTTTCTTGCAGCATTCGGATGTCAATCCGGTTGCTGTTTGTGACGTAGATACCGGCCGTATTGATCGCGCGGTGGCGCGCGTGAAGGAGCTGCGCAACCAGACGCCCGAAACCTTCAGTGACTATCGCAAGCTTCTCGACTCCAAGAGCATCGATGCCGTGTGCGTTGCCACTCCGGATCATTGGCATGCGCTTCCCACAATTGACGCGTGCCGCGCTGGCAAGGATGTGTTCGTCGAAAAGCCGCTGAGTTACTCGATTGGCGAAGGTCGCGCGATGGTTAAGGCGGCGCGCGCCCATAACCGGGTCACGCAGATGGGCAATCATATTCACAACGACGAATCGAACTATCGCCGCGTGGTTTAACTGGTCCAATCGGGCGCGGTGGGGAAGATCAACAGGGTGTCTGTTTGGAA
>CAYTVP010000629.1:0-1500 GCA_964441675.1 uncultured Solibacteraceae bacterium
CCCGCGTCCGGTCATGTACAAATAGATGCACGTCGTGCCCGCGCCCCAAAAGAATGCGGAAATAGTGCAGGGGGAGAAATGCTTCGCCCCCGAAGCGTGCGGAGGCATGCTCCGCAACTATTGCGATTCTCACGGAATCAGCCTCCTTTCGCTCGAACGTACGCTTGGCATTAGAATCCAGTCACGGTCCGTGATCGCCGGCTTCTTTACTGAACGCCGGCCTTGGGCCGCCTGTACTGCTCGCGGGATACGCGAGAAATTGTTCGCGGTGCCGCCGGAATCGCCGGCTGAGCGGCCACTGCTTCGAGCAGGCGCGCAATCGTTCGTGCTTCGAAGACCTGCTTCGGCTTGACCGGAATTCCGCGCTGGATCGCACGCGTGACAATCTGGAAGATCAACAACGAATCGCCGCCCAACGCGAAGATATCGTCGTCAACCCCCACGCGCTCCACCCGCAACACCTCCGACCAGATCGCAGCCATCGCCGTTTCTTCGGGCGTCGAGGGCGCCCGGTAGTCCGAATCGCTGCTCATTGCGGTTGCATCGGGTTTCGGCAGCGAGCGCCGGTCCAGCTTTCCGTTTGGTGTTCGGGGCAGCTGCTCCAACTCGACAAACGCGGACGGAATCATGTAGTCCGGGATGATTCCGGAAAGAAACGTCCGAAACTCTCTGCCCGATGGCGGCGCCACGTGCTCACGACGGCTGGCCACCGGCTCGTCATCAATCATCTGCCCACCGGGGAACATCGGGACCGGCAGGATCCCGCCGTCTGTTGCAGCCGGACGGAAAACCGCATCGCAGAACCCGCTTCTTCCGTTACCGGCCCAGCGCAGATCCAGCGTATAGCCGAACTTCGCAGCAATGTCCCAAAGCGAGTCCACCATCGCCTCTTCGCCTGGTTCGGCCGGAATACGCGCGCGAAGCTCGGCGACGGTCAGCGAATCAGCGGCGGTGTCAATTACGCTCTTCGTCCGCAGCGCACCTGCAAGCCGAGCATTGGGAATTCCGCTAATGCCGATCGCTTCGGCCTTTGCCGCCTCCAGGCGTTCCGCCAGACGGTCGAGCGACCCGATCTCGGCCTGAAAGTCGGCCCAAACCGGAACCTCCATCGGCGCCACCCGCTCTCCCGCCCAGATAACGGCGTCGAAGTGATAACGCGTGATCTCGTTCAGCAGCTTACCGCGGCGAAGATTGATCGAGATCTGCGCAATGCCGGGAACTTGATCCTCAAGGCCGAGGATAAATGCCGGGTCCAGTGACAGTTCTGCCTCCGTCTCCAGCCGCCTTGCAATCTGCTCGCGCAGCTCTCCCGCACTCAATCCGGCCGGCGCCTGGGCAAACAATTGCTCGGCATGCATGATGTCGAGCAGCGCACGGGGCTGCATGTCCGCGAGGACCAATTTTCCTCCGGGAACGAGGCATTTCAAGGCGCCGCGGATGACCGACAGGAGATACTCCGTGTTCGGAAAATACTGCACAACCGAGTTCAGGAGCACAACA